>JBAPWU010000417.1:0-11959 GCA_049283855.1 Kineosporiaceae bacterium | reverse complement strand
ATTCGTCGACGGCCTGTTTCTGGCTCAAGCAGAACAGCCACAACAAGGGTAACGAGGGCTACCAATCAGGCATCAAGTCCGAGAACTGGGAACGGTTCTGGGAGTTCACCGGGACGACGCTGCAGGACTACCCGCTGCCGTCGGAGTTGCCGGTGGAGCGGGGGCGGGAGCTCGATCGGCTGGCTCAGCAGTTGTCCGATTGCTCGCCGTCCGCGGTCAGTGCCGCGCAGACGCCGTCCGTTGGCGTGCTGGCCGAGGCAGCGCAGCAGTCGAACGAGATCCGCGCCCGGATGATGGCCGCTCAGGAGGAGTTGGACTGGGAGGTGTACCGGCTCTACGGGCTGATCGACGACAACCTCACCTACGTCGGGGACGACCTGCCCGGCATCGCGCTGGGGGAGCGAGCCTTCGAGATCGCGCTGGCTCGCGCCGTCCAGGCCGGTGAGGAGACGACCGCCTGGTTCACCCGGCACGGGTCCACGCCGATCACCGAGATCCCCCAGCACTGGCCGGCGGCCTACCGCGACCTGGTGCAGCGGCGGCTCGACCTGATCGCGACCGACCCGAACATCCGGTTGCTGGAGAAGCCCGAGTACAAGCGACGCTGGGCGCAGGAATCGTGGGAGAAGCGTCAGGAGCGGGCCGTCCGGGACTGGCTGCTCGACCGGTTGGAGGATCGCCGGTTCTGGTTCGACGGGCAGGGACGTCCGCAGCCGCGGACGGTGGCGCACCTGGCCGACGAGGTGGCCCGAGACGAGCACCTGCTGTCGGTGCTCGGGGTGTGGGAGGGCCGTCCCGACGTTCCCGTCACCTCCTCCCTGACCCGGCTACTGGCCGATGAGGCGGTTCCCTATCTGGCCGCCTACCGCTACAAGGAGTGCGGGCTGCGCAAGCGCGCCGCGTGGGAGCATACGTGGGCGCTACAGCGTCGCGAGGACGCCGGGGAGACGCTGTCCGCACCCATCCCGGTCCCCCCGAAGTACACGTCGGCGGACTTCCGTAAGGCGTCGTACTGGCATCACCGCGGCAAGCTGGACGTGCCCAAAGAGCGGTTCATCCTCTACCCGGACGCCGGCCGGGAGACCGACTCGACGGCGCTGCTCGGCTGGGCCGGGTGGGGCCACGCCCAGCAGGCGCTGGCCCTCAGCCTGATCCTCTCCGCCCGTGAGGCCGACGGGTGGGACGACGAGCGGCTGATCCCGCTGGTGGCCGGGCTCGCCGAACTGCAGCCGTGGGTCGACCAGTGGCACGGCGAGATCGACCCCATCTATGGGGTGAGCCTGGCCGCGTTCTGTGCCGAACAACTCAGTGCCCGCCGCTCACAGGTGGGCCGCACGCCGGCGCAGCTCGCCGAGTGGCGGCCGGCGTCGGCCGGTCTGACCCGCCGGTTGGGCAATGGCGGGCGGCGGTCCTGATGGGCGCAGATGGACCCAGGGGCCAGGACGGATCGATAGGGGAATCGAAGGTGGTGCACGGGTGAGCACGCTGCTGCGCGACGTCCTGGTCATCCCGGAGCGGGACAGCGTCGGCGCCGAGGACTACGTCCTGCGGCTGACCGAGAGCGTCGGCGGACAGGGGGCGGCGCGGGCCCTGGACGAGTACGTGGTCACCCCGGCGCTGGCATCCGCGTTCGACACCGCACTCGGGATGGTCGCCGAGTCGGTGACGTCGGGGGTGAGCCGGGGAGCGTTCCTGACCGGCTCGTTCGGCTCCGGCAAGAGCCACTTCATGGCCGTCCTGCACGCGCTGCTGCGCCACGACCCCGCGTCCCGGGCCAAGCGTGAGCTGCAGCCGGTGCTGGCCCGGCATGACGACGTCCTGCGAGACCGCAAGGTCTTTCCGGTAGCGCTGCATCTGCTGGCGGCGAGGTCGATGGAGCAGGCCCTATTCAGCGGCTACCTCGACCAGGTCCACGCCCTGCACCCGGCTGCGTCGTTGCCTGCACTCCACCAGTCGGACGGCATCCTGGCCGATGCCGAACAGCAGCGACAGCGCTTGGGAGACGAGCGGTTCTTCGCCGAACTCAACGGCGAGGGCTGGGGCGCGTCCACCGACCCGGCGGCGACAGACGACCCGTGGGCGAACCTGCTGGGCGGGGAGACCTGGACGGCGCCGACCTACGAGGCAGCGCGAGCGGCTGCCCCCGGGGAGGCGAATCGCCAGGCTCTGGTGACCCGGCTCGCGGAGACGTTCTTCACCTCGTACACCCAGCAGGCCGACTACGTCGACCTGGACTCCGGGCTGGCAGCGATGGCCGCCCACGCCAAGACCCTCGGGTACGACGCCGTCGTGCTGTTCCTCGACGAACTGGTGCTGTGGTTGGCGTTCTCGGTACGGGACCTGGAGTTCTTCCGCCGCGAGAGCCAGAAGCTGACCAAGCTGGTCGAGTCCGGGGCCGGGTCCCGGGCGGTACCGCTGGTGTCCTTCGTCGCCCGGCAGATGGACCTGCGGCAGTGGTTCGCTGACGCCGGGGCCAGCGGTGCCGAGCAGGCTGCTCTCGACCAGGCCTTCCGGCACCAGGACGGCCGCTTCGTACCCATCGTGCTCGGCGACGACAACTTGCCCTACGTGGCGAACAAGCGGGTGCTCCGTCGACGGGACGAGGCGGCGGGGCACGTCCTGGACGACGCGTTCCGCCGCCTCGACCGCCGTCCGGATCTCTGGGACGTACTGCTGGACGGCGTCAACACCGACGAGCGACACCGCGGCGCCGACGAGCAGGCGTTCAAGCTCACCTACCCCTTCTCACCCGCTCTGGTGTCGACGCTGCGGTATCTGGCCAGCGTGATGCAGCGCGAACGCACCGCGCTGAAGGTCATGCAGCAGATGCTCGTCGACCGGCGCGACACCCTCACCGTCGACGAGGTGGTCCCGGTCGGGGACACCTTCGACTACATCGTGAACGGTCATGACGCGCTCGATAGCCAGGCGGCCGCCCTGTTCCGCTCCGCCACGGCCCTGTACCGGGAGAAACTTCGACCGGCGCTGCTGGCCAAGCACGACCTGACCGAGCAGGACGTCGCCGGTGACCCGGCCTCGATCCCCTCAGCCTTCCGGGTGGACGACCGGCTCGCCAAGACGCTGCTGCTGTCGGCGGTCGCGCCTAAGGTGCCAGCTCTCAAGGAACTGACCGCCTCCCGGCTGGCCAGCCTCAACCACGGCTCGATCGTCTCGCCGCTGCCCTGGGCCGAGGCCGGCATGGTGCTGACCACGGTGCGCGATCTGGCCCGGATCGTGCCGGAGATCCACGTCGGCTCCGACCCACGCAACCCGGTGATCCGGGTACAGCTGTCCGACGTCGACTACGACTCCGTGGTGGAGCGGGCTCGCGGTGAGGACAACGCCGGACGCCAGCGTGAGCTCCTCAAGGACCTCATGCGCGAGGCGCTCGGACTGGCCACTCGCGATCCGGACGTCTTCGGGGTATACGGGCACTCGGTGGTCTGGCGCGGGTCGAAGCGGACGGTGGAAGTCGTCTTCGGCAATGTGCGTGACGCCGGTTGGCTCACCGAGGACCACTTCCGCGCCGGCGCGGGCTGCTGGCGGGTCGTCATCGACCATCCGTTCGACGACGCCGGGCACTCCAGTTCCGAGGACCTCGACCGGCTCGACCGGCTGATGGCCGGGGGCGTCCGGGAGCAGACCGTGGTCTGGCTGCCTCGGTTCCTGTCCGAGGACCGGATGCGAGAGGTGCGGCGGCTCGTCGTCCTCGACTGGCTGCTCGGCGGCTCCGGCGACCGTTGGACGACCCACGCCGACCACCTCAGCGAGGTCGACCGGGTACAGGCCCGCGCCATCCTCGAGTCCCAGCGCACAGCGCTGCGCGACGGCCTGCGCCGTGCGGTACAGGAGGCCTACGGCGCGGCCTCCCCCACAGTGGGAACGCTCGCCGACGACCCCGGCCACGACCGAGTGCTGATCAGCCTCTCGCCGCTGTTCACCCCCGCTCCCCCGGTAGGTGCCGACCTTGCCGCGGCCTTCACCAACCTGATCGATCAGGCCTACTCGGCCAGCTACCCGGCTCATCCCCGGTTCGAGCCCAGCGGCGTGCCGGTCACCGTGCGAGAACTCGCCGCTGTCCTGGCCCACATCGAGTGTGCGGTCGCCGACCCGGACGGGCGGGTGCCGCTGGACGGCGACCCGGTCGCCGTCCGCCGGATCACGAATGCGCTGGGGATCGGCACGGCCGGGGAAACACATTTCCTGTTCGGCGACGACCGGTTCACCACGTGGGGCACCGCCTTCGAGCGGGCGATGGCGCGGGACCGGCTGCAGCCGCACGACCTGGTCGGTGCCGACCGGGTCCGGGAGTGGATCGCTCGGCTCGAACCACCGATGGGGCTGCTGCCGGAGGTGCAGGACCTGGTGATCCTGGCCTGGGCGGCCCTGCGGCAACGCGCCTGGTACCAGGCTGGGGTGCCGATCCCCACACCGAAGCCCGGGTCGGTCACCGCCACTCTGCAGTTGCGCACCGAGGCGCTGCCTGAGCAGGGCGACTGGGATCTTGCTGTGACCAGGGCGGCGAGGCTGCTCGGCGTCCATGTGAACCCCTATCGCACCGGTGCCACGGTCACTCAACTGAGCCAGGCCGTACGGGCCAAGGCAGCCGAGCTCGGCAACGCCGTCTCGGGTTTGGTTCCCGCGGTGGAGCACGCCTACAGCCGGCTCGGAATCCCGGCCGGGGACGCCGAGGGGCGGCTGGCCAGCGTCCGCGCGTGCGCAGCCCTGCTCGCGGCCCTGCGGTCGGCTCCTGATCGGGTCCGGGCGGTGGAGGCCCTCGCGCATGCGGCGTTGCCCAGCAGCGACGAGGCCGCGTCCGTGGGGATCGCCAGCGCGGCCGCAGTGTCGGCCACTCTGGCCGGGTACCGGTGGGATCGACTCGCGCCCGTCCTGCAGGCGCAGGCCACTGCAGCGGACGACGACCCCGTGGCCGCGGCGAGGCGGGACCGGGCCCGCGAGATCGTCGCCCAGCTCCGCGATGCGGTCCGGTCGGAAGAGATCACGCATCGACTGCGGCAGGCTCTCGACGCCGCGGACGACGCTGCCTTCGCGTGGATGACGCCGTCCGTGTCCCCTGCCCCCGAGCCCGCACCCTGGCCGGTCCCCCGTCCGGCGGACGGCGACCGGATGCCCGCGCCCGTGCCCCCTGCCGGACGTGTGGTTCGCGCCCACGACGGTTCGGCCGAGCCGGTACTGGACGAGCTGCGGGCCTTCCTCGATCAGCACCCCGATACCGACGTGCTCATCGAGTGGAGGGTGCAGTCGAACGTGGCGAGCACGGGGCGGGGGTGAGGCCCATGACTCTGGCCGAGGTGAGCAAGCCGCTCGTGGTCTCCCGGATCGAGGAGGCGCTGAGCAAGGGGTATCGCGAGGGCGTGATCGGTATCCGCGCGGCCCCCGCGTGGGCCGATTCGACAGCGTTCCAGCACAAGGATCGGTCGGTTCGCGTGGTGCCGTGCGTGTCGACCCTGGCCGTGCGGGAGGCACTGCTGGATCGGCGGGACCGGGAGTGGCTGGTGATCGTCACGGACCGGCCGGATGATGATCTCGGGGCGGGCGTGCTCACGCATGTGCTGGGACACCGGCTCCGGCCACCGGACCCGTGGCAGGCCCTGCGCCACAGGTTCGCCGCCACCGAGATCGATCCCGCGCTGGCCACCACCGGTGCCAGGGAGCTCGCCACCGGACTGCTAGCCGCCACCCCCACGACGCCCCCTCCCGCTCCGGCCGGCATCCTCACCCGCGACCATGCCTTCGCCGTCGTCGGCACCACCCATCTCGGGCTGGACGACACGGACCGGGACTTCGAGAGCGTCCTGGTGTGGACGACCGACCCCGCCACGGCCGCCCTGGTCGCCGACCTGCGCACCCTGGCCGGTGACCAGGTCACCGACGCGACCCTCACCTGGCTGGCCCAGCAGGCCGGCCTGGTGCACTCACCGATTCTCTCCCTGCTCCGGAACGGCAACGCCGCGGACGCCGTCCCGCTCGGCCTCGTGGTAGGCGTACTCACCGCGGCCCTCTCGGTCGGACCGTCGTCCGTCGCCGACGCCGCGGCGACGGCCGAACGGCACCAGCGCGCGAGGGAAGCGCTGATCCGGCTGGAGTCACGCCTGGGGGGGCAGCAGCCGGAGGCAGCCGTCCTGCAGTCCTGGGCGGCCGAGGCCGGCCGCGTCATGGACCGTCTGCTGGACCGCGACCACACCCGGCCCCGCGCCGACCGGCTGCTCGCCCGCGCCGACGACCTGCTCTCCTCATGCCGGGCCGAGGAGATGGCCGGCCTGTCGGACGTCGTCCCGGCCGGGTTGAGCCGGCGCCTGGACGACCTGGCAACTGCACTGCAGGCGAAGCCGGCCACCGGCGCGATCGAACGGGCCTGGTCATTGGTGGTCCGGCACCGGCTGCGGTCACGGGATGACCGGGTACGCCCGTTCCACGCGGCAGTGCGTCTGACTCGCTGGCTCGCCGTTCAGTCGGGTGAGCAGCCACGCGAGAGCGACCTGGCAGCACTCATCCGGCGGCACGCCGACGAGGACGCCTGGGTTGACACCGCCGTCAACGACGCCTACCCCGGGGTCTCCGACGCCGGTCACGGCGAAGTCCTCGCGACCGTCCTGGCGACGGTGCGCTCCCGACGGCATACCCATGACCTGGCCTTCGCCCGCGCTTTGGCAAACCACACCGCCGACGACCAGAGCCTGACGGCCTCGGGACCGATGGGCCTGTGGCATCTCGAGGACGTCCTTCCGCAGGTGGTACTCCCGCTGGCCCGGCAGACGGCGGTCCTGCTGCTGGTGCTCGACGGCATGAGCGCCGGGGTCGGCACCGAGGTCATCGCTGGTGTGATCGACCGGATCACCGACGGCTGGGTCGAGGCTCTACCCCGGGGCCGCTCTCGTCGAGGCGCCGCGGTGGCCGTGCTGCCGACCCTCACCCATGTGAGCCGGGCCTCGCTGCTGTGTGGGCAGCTCTGCACCGGCGGGCAGGACGTCGAGCAGAGCGGACACGCGGCGCTCGCGGCGGCGCACGGCCTCGCCAGTGCCGCGCTGTTCCACAAAGGCCGGCTGGACTCCTCGCTCCCTGGGTACGCCCTGGCCGAGGACGTCGCGGCCGTCATCGACGACGCCACCGGCAAGCCACTGGTCAGTTGCGTGCTGAACACCGTCGACGACGCGCTCGACCGGTCCGATCCCGGCGGGACCGACTGGGGACCTGAGGTGATCAAACACCTGAAACCGTTGCTGGACCGTGCCCGCCGAGCGGGTCGGATCGTCGTCCTGACCGCCGACCACGGTCATGTCGTGGAACGTAGGGAAGGCCGGATGCAGGCCTACCCCGGCATCTCCAGCGGACGATCCCGCCCGGCCACCGGTCCCGACGGGGCCCCCGCGCCGCTCGGGGACGGCGAGGTGCTCATCTCGGGCCAGCGGGTGCTCGAACACGGCGGGCGCGCGATCCTCGCCGTGGACGAGCGGCTGCGGTACGGACCGCTCAAGGCCGGGTATCACGGTGGCGCCGCGCCGGCCGAGGTCGTCGTCCCGGTGGCGTTCCTCGTACCCGGAGCCATTCCCGAGGGAGTCGACCTCGAGCTCGCGCCGCCGCAGGAACCCGGTTGGTGGCACAGCCCGGTCTCCTCCGCTCCGCCTCTCGTCGCGACACCCACCCCGGTCAAGGCCAGGGCTGCGCGGGCCACCCGCCGTCCCGAACCCGACCCGAGCGCACTGCTGTTCGATTTCGACACGCCTCCGGTGGCCCTTCTGGCCGAGCCGACCGCCACCGGCGCGTCTGTGTTCGCCAGCCTGGCGGACGACGTCCTGCGGTCGCCGGTATTCGCCGCCCAACGCACGATCGCTGCCCGGGTGAAGACCACCGACGACAAGCTGCGTGCCCTGCTCACGGCACTGCTCGGAGCGTCGGGGAACCGGCTGGCACCCACCCAGGCGGCACTGGCCCTCAACGTTCCGGTGATCGCCCTGCGCGGGGAGATCCTCCACGCCCAGCAGCTGCTCAATGTCGAGAGCTACCCGGTGCTGCACCTGGACGCGGACGGCGTCACCGTCGTCCTCGACGAGCAACTCCTGCGTGAACAGTTCGAGGTGGCCTCATGACCGAGACCGCCACCGGCGTCGTCTCGACTCGCCGCCGCCGAGAGGTGATCGACGCTCTCCGCCGCGGCACCGTGCCCTCCAACGGACTCGACCTGCTTGCCGTCGGGCTCGAACGCTTCACCCCCGCCCTCGACGCCGAGCTTGAGGCGGTCTCCGGCGGTGGGTCGGCGTTCAAGGCCATCCGTGGCGAGTACGGAGCCGGCAAGACCTTCATCACCCGGTTCCTGGCCGAGCGGGCACTGCGCCGGGGATTCGCGGCCGCGGAGGTACAGATCTCCGAGACCGAGACACCACTGCACAAGTTGGAGACCGTCTACCGGCGGATCACCGAGGCATTGCGGACGGCGGCATTCCCGCCGTCCGCGTTCCGCCCGGTGCTCGACTCATGGCTGTTCACCCTCGACAGTGACGCTGCCTCGGCCCACCCGGAGCTGGCGGACCAGGCGGGCCCCGCTCTGACCGCCGCGACCGAGACGCTGCTGGAGCAGCGTCTGGCCGCGGTCAGCGTCCGCACCCCCGGGTTCGCCCAAGGCCTGCGCGCCTACCGAGCCACCACCATGAGCGGGGACGGCGCCACCGCCGACGCCCTCGCAGCCTGGCTCGGCGGCCAGCCGCACGTTGCCGCGGCCGCGAAGCGGTTGGCGGGAGTGCGGGGGGAGCTGGATCACTTCGGCGCGATGGGATTCCTGCAGGGGCTACTGACCGTGCTGCGGGATGCCGGGCACCCGGGACTGCTCCTGGTGCTGGACGAGGTGGAGACCCTGCAGCGGGTGCGCGGCGATGTCAGGGACAAGGCGTTCAACGCCCTCCGCCAGTTGATCGACGAGGTGGACTCCGGGCGCTTCCCTGGCTTGTACCTCGTCGTGACGGGTACACCGGCGTTCTTCGAGGGGCCCAGCGGGATCCACCGGCTGCCTCCGCTGGCGCAGCGGCTCGCCACCGACTTCACCACGGACGCCCGGTTCGACAATCCCCGCGCGGTACAACTGCGCCTGCCGGGGTTCGACCAGCGGTCGCTGGTGGACCTCGGGACGAAGGTCCGGGACCTGTACGCCACGGGGTCGGGCCAGCCGGGTCGGATCGAAACCGTCGTCGACAACACCTACGTCGGACAGCTCGCCGCGGCGGTCGCCGGGTCTCTCGGTGGCAAGGTCGGCGTCGCCCCGCGGCTGTTCCTCAAGAAGCTGGTCACCGACGTCCTCGACCGCGTCGACCAGTTCAGCGACTTCGACCCGCGGCGCGACTACCCGTACACCGTGAGCAGGAGCGAGCTGACCGAGGTCGAGCGCAACGCTGCGGCCGGGTCGTTCAGCGCGGCCACGGCGGACGACGTCCCGCTCGACCTGTCGTGACCTCCACCGCGGCCGGCCCCGGCGCCGAGCTGCTCCACCCCGTCGTCCTGCACCACATCGTCAACAGCCTGGGCTGGACCGCACTGCGGCCGCTGCAGGACGAGGCGGTCGCCCCCGTCCTGGCCGGCCACGACGCCCTGCTGCTGGCCCCGACTGCCGGGGGCAAGACGGAGGCGGCCGTGTTCCCCCTGCTCACGGCCATGGAGCAGGAGCGATGGTGCGGCCTGTCGGTGATCTATGTCTGCCCGCTGAAGGCCTTGCTGAACAACCTGCTCACCCGGCTGCAGGCCTACACCGGCTGGCTGGGGCGGCGCACAGCGATCTGGCACGGCGACGTCACGACACCAGTGCGAGAACGGATCCAACGCGAACCACCCGACATCCTGCTCACCACGCCCGAGTCCCTCGAGGCCATGCTCATCAGCCTCAAGGTCGAACACGGGCGGTTCTTTGCCGGCCTCCACGCGATCGTGATCGACGAGGTCCACGCCTTCGCCGGGGACGATCGCGGCTGGCACCTGCTCGCCCTCCTCGAGCGGCTCTCGCGAGTCGTCGGCCGGCCGATCCAACGAATCGGACTCTCGGCAACCGTCGGCAACCCCACCGAGCTCCTCACCTGGCTCCAGGGCACCGGCCACGGTCGCCGTCCGGCCACGGTCATCGCGCCGGAACCGGATCGCGCTCCCACGCCCGGCTCGGGGCCGCCCGGCGGACACGTCGAACTCGACTACGTCGGATCCGTGGGCAACGCCGCGACCGTTATCGCTTCGCTCCATCGCGGGGAGAAGCGACTCGTCTTCTGCGACTCGAGGCGCCTCGTCGAGGAACTCGGCGCAGCACTGCGTGAGCGCGGCGTCGAGACCTTTCTCTCCCACGCATCACTGTCGGTCGACGAGCGGCACCGTGCCGAGGAGGCATTCGCCCAAGCACGAGACTGTGTCATCGTCTCGACCTCGACCCTCGAGCTGGGGATCGACGTCGGCGACCTGGACCGGGTCATCCAGATCAACTCCCCGCCGACCGTCGCGTCCTTCCTGCAACGCCTCGGCCGCACCGGGCGCCGATCGGGCAGCGTCCGCAACTGTCTGTTCCTCACCCTCGACCACGAGGCCCTTCTGCGAGCCGCCGGACTGCTCATGCTCTGGGGCCAAGGTTTCGTCGAACCCGTCGTCCCCCCACCGCAACCGCGACACATCGTGGCCCAGCAGCTTCTCGCACTGTGCCTACAGGAGCACCGGATCGGGACCGCCGACTGGGCCAAGGCCTGGAACGGACTTGCCCCCTTCGACGCCAGCGCCCAGCCGATCCTGCGTCACCTGCTCGACGAGGGCTTCGTCGACCGCGATGGAGAACTGCTGTTCATCGGCCCGGCCGCCGAGAGGAAGTTCGGGCACCGCCACTTCATGGGTATGACAGCCGTCTTCACGGCCCCACCCCAATTCACCGTCCTGGCCGGGCGGCAGGAGATCGGCCGCACCGACCCCATCATGCTGACCGAGAGGGTCGACGGGCCGCGCCTGCTCCTGCTGGCGGGCAGCAGTTGGAAGGTCACCTGGATCGACTGGAGACGCCGCCGCTGCCACGTCGAGCCGGCTGAGGGAGGCGGCAAGGCCAAGTGGCACAGCCCCGGAATGGGCGGCGACCACTTCGAGATGACACGCGCCGCGCGCAGCATTCTGCTCGGCAACGAGCCTCCGGTGTCACTGACCACACGTGGGGCGACGGCCCTGGTCGCGGTTAGGGAGAAGTACCTGACCACCGTCCATCCCGAGCAGACGGTGATTGCCCGTGTGGACGACGACGTGCGTTGGTGGACCTGGGCAGGTCACCGAGCGAATGCGACGCTGTCAGCGACGCTGTCCGGGCTGACCGATGCCACCCAGCGGATCGACGACGCCAGCATCCGTCTCCGCAACCACGTCACTCCGGCGCTCTGGAAGCGGGCGGTCGGCGACGCCGCTCAGAGGCTCTGCCCTCCCCTGATCGATGAGCGTGCCGTCGCCGGGCTCAAGTTCAACGAGGCGCTTCCGGCGTGGATGGCTGAGATCACTTTGGCAGCCCGATCGGCTGACTTCGACGGAGCTTCAACGGTTCTCGGCCACGAGGCCGTACGTTTCGTGACGACCACGGGTGGCCACCCTCCGAGCGGATGAATCGAACACGGTCGGCCCGCGCGGCGTCGGCCGACCCCGAGACCAGGAGTGTTCGAATGGGAGGGTGGAATGGCCAGGACCAGCACCATTCGCTACGAGCCGGACCTCGACGGACTGCCGACACTGGCCCGTGGGCTGAATGCGTCCAGCATCCTAACGCTGGGCGAGCCCAGCGATTGGCTGGCAGCGCAGCTTACGACGCTCAGCGCCGACGCTCGGTGGTGCACCTCCCAATACAGCAGTTTCAGGCTCTCCCGGCATGAGTGTGGGTTGGTGAGTGGGATGTGGGGGTGGGAACCGTTGCGGCCCAGGCTGGGGTGACACGCGGGGCGCCGGGATGGCAGGT
>JBAPWU010000416.1:0-1807 GCA_049283855.1 Kineosporiaceae bacterium | reverse complement strand
GTCCAGCGAGGATGCAGGGAGCGAGGCGAAGGGCCAGACGGCGGTGGCCTGTGTCGCTGAGGGCATCGGCACGGCGCTCCAGGCGGCGGCCATGCGGCGCAGCCAGGCCGCGTAGTTCGGCACCGACGACACCGCGTCGGGGTCGCCGAGCCGCTCGGCGGCGCTGTACCGGGCCAGCCAGGTCTGGCTGTCCAGCTCGGTCAGGAAGGCCATCCGGCGGGCGTAGTCGTGCACGCTGTGCCCGGTCGCGTCCCGCAGGTCGGGGGCGGTGCGGATCACGGGAGCATCGTGGCGGTCGTGTCCGGCGGCGACTCTGCCGGGCCGGACGGCGGTGGCTCGTGCGGTGCGCAGCGAGCGACCGTGCGGGGAGGGGTTCGGCGACATGAGCACCTCTTCGGCCGACCGCCCGGTCGGAGTAACCCCCGAGCGTGAGAAATCATCCGTACTGCCGATGCCGCCGGCTGGCCGGGCGGGCCGCATCGGCGATACTGCCCCGTGCCCTCGGAACCCTCGCCGCCACCTCCGCCCGTCGACGGGATCGGGCTGCGCTCGCGCCGCGGCGGCGTCCTCGCGGCCCTGATGCTGTGCATCGCGCTGGTCGCCGTCGACTCGACCGTGGTGGCCACCGTCGTGCCCTCCGTGGTCGGCCAACTCGGCGGGTTCGCCCAGTTCCCGTGGCTGTTCTCCGCGTACGTGCTCACCCAGGCGGTGACCACGCCGCTGTACGGCCGGTTCGCCGACCAGCGGGGACGGCGTCCGGTGCTGCTCCTCGGGGTGGCCGTGTTCGTCCTCGGCTCCCTGGTCTGCGCGGGGGCGTGGAGCATGCCGGTGCTGATCGCCGGCCGCGCCGCCCAGGGCTGGGCGCCGGGGCGATCCTGCCGGTCGCGTTGACCGTGGTGGGTGACCTGTACTCGGTGGCCGAGCGGTCGCGGGTGCAGGGCTACATCGCCTCGGTCTGGGCGGCCAGCGCGGTGCTCGGCCCGGCCCTGGGCGGGCTCAGCGTGCAGGTGGCGTCGTGGCGCTGGGTCTTCGTGGTCAACCTGCCGCTGGGGGCGCTGGCCGGACTGGTGCTGCGGCGCGCCCTGCACGAGACGGTGGAGCATCGCGAGCACCGGATCGACTACGCCGGGGCGGTCCTGCTGGTCGCCTCCTCGGGCCTGATCATCCTCGGCCTGCTCGAGGGCGGGGTGTCCTGGCCGTGGGGTTCGGCCGCCTCGGCCGCCGTCCTCGGCACCGGCGCCGCGCTGCTGATCGTGTTCGTCGCGGTGCAGGCGAGGGTGTCGGAGCCGCTGCTGCCGCTGTGGGTACTGCGCCGGCGCACCCTGGTGGCCGGCATCCTGAGCCAGACCACGGTGGGTATGGTGATCATCGGGCTGACCTCGTACGTGCCGACCTTCGTGCAGGGCGTGCTCGGCGGCAGCCCGCTGGTGGCCGGGTTCGCGGTGGCCACGCTGACCCTCGGCTGGCCGGTCTCGGCCAGCCTCGCCGGGCGGCTCTACCTGCGGGTCGGCTTCCGCGACACGGCGGTGCTGGGGGCTGTGATCGCGTTGGCCACCATGGCGCTCGGCCTGCGCTGGGGGGTGGGGTCCTCGGTGGTCGAGGTGGCGGCGGTGTGCTTCGCGATCGGGGTCGGCATGGGCTTCGCCTCGGTGCCGATCCTGGTCGCGGTGCAGTCGGTGGTCGGCTGGTCCGAGCGCGGCGTGGTCACCTCGGCCGCGTTGTTCGCCCGGTCCCTGGGCAGCGCCCTCGGCGCGGCGCTGTTCGGGGCGCTGGCCAACACCTCGCTGGCCGGGCATCTGGCCCAGGC
>JBAPWU010000415.1:0-2312 GCA_049283855.1 Kineosporiaceae bacterium | reverse complement strand
GCCTGACCCCCGGCCCGGTGGCCCGGGCCGCAGCCACCGCCGCCGGCATGCCACCGGCGGTGGTGGCGGGCGGAACCGTCGGCGTCCGGCTGGACGGGGTTGCCGCGGTGCTCGACCCAGCCGCCCTGGCCGTGCTCGGCCTGGCTCTGACCGCACCGGTCGTGCTGCTCTCGTGGCACCTCGCCCGGCGTCGCCCACGCCGTGCCGTGGAGCTGCCGTGGGGGTGCGGGGGAGTCCGGGTGGATCCCCGCATGCAGTACACCGCAACGTCGTTCGCCGAACCGCTGGTCAGGGTCTTCGACGACGCGCTGCAGCCGGCCAGGGACGTGCAGGTGACCCACGTCCAGGAGTCGCGCTATCTGGTCGAGGGGGTGCGGTTCAGTCAGAGCGTCACCGACGTGGTCGAGCAACGCCTGTACCGACCGGCCATCGCGGTGCTGGACCGGGCGAGCGCCGTGGCCCGCTCGGTGCACAACGGGAGCATCCACCGCTACCTGGGGTTCTCGTTCGCCGCGCTGGTCGTGGTGCTGCTGGTGGTGTCCCGATGACGGCGACGGCAGGCGCGGGGCTGCTGATCGCGGCCCAATGCGTGGTCCTGCTGGCCTGGTCGCCGCTCCTGGTCGGCGTGATGCGCCAGGTGCGCGCCCGGATGGAGGGACGGGCGGGGGCCGGCGTGGCCCAGCCTTGGCGCGATCTGGCCAAGCTCGCCGAGAAGGAGCCGCTCCAGGCGGACGGCGTTCGCCTGGCCGGTCTGCTCCCGATCGTGATGATGGGCATCAGCCTGCTGCTGGTGGCCCTGCTCCCGCTGCTCGGCACCCTCACTCTGCCGCTGGTCCCCGATGACCTGTTCGTCGTCGTCTCGGTGCTGCTCCTGGGCACGGTGACCATCGCCCTCGTCGGCCTGGATTCGGGAACGGCGTTCGGCGGCATGGGGTCGAGCCGGCACATGACCATCGCGGCGCTGGTGGAGCCGACCGTCCTGGTCGCCGTCTACGCGCTGTCCATCCCGGTCGGCACCTCGGCCTTGTCCGCGATCGTTGCAGCCCGGGTCGAGGCGCCGGCCACCGTGGTCTCCCCGGTCAGCCTGCTCTCGCTGGTGGCCCTGACCATCGTGGTGATCGCCGAGACCGGCCGGCTCCCCGTGGACAACCCGGCGACCCACCTCGAGCTGACCATGGTGCACGAGGCGATGATCCTGGAGAGCTCCGGCCGGGACCTGATGTGGCTCGAGTACGCATCCTGGCTCCGGCTGGCCGCGCTGCTCGGACTCGTGGTCAATCTCGCCGCCCCCTGGGGAATCGCGTCGGCGCTGACGCCCGCTGCACTCCTGCTCGCCCTGGTCGCGCTGGTCGTCAAGCTCACCGCCGCCGGGGCACTCCTCGCCGCGGTGGAGGTGTTCCTGGCCAAGCTGCGCCTGTTCCGGGTCCCCGAGCTGCTGGCCGGCTCCTTCGTACTGGCCTTCCTGGCCGTGACCGCCTCCTACCTGGTGGCGTGAGGTGACCGTGCTCAGCACCTCCCTGCTGGCCCAGGCCGTCTCCCTGTCGACCGGGCTGCTGCTGCTCACCGCCGTGCTCGAGCTGTGGCGGCGATCCCTGGCCGGCTCGATCGTCCTGCTGGCCGTACAGGGCGCCGCGCTGGCCGGCCTCGTGGCCACGCTCGGACTCGCCGGGGCCGAGCGCCAGCTGCTGGTCGTCGCCGTCCTGGTCCTGGTGGTCAAGGCCGTCCTGATCCCGTGGATCCTCACCCGCACGGCCACGGCGACCGGGGCCACCCAGGAGACTGCGCCGCGGATCAACCCGACGTCGGGGCTCCTGCTGGCGGCACTGCTGACCACCGTGGCCTACCTGGCCGGCCGTCCGCTGATCCGCCCGGATCCCACCCCGACCAGCACCGCGGTGCCGGTCGGCCTGGCCCTGGTGCTGATCGGGTTCTTGATCCTGATCGCCCGGCGGCAGGCCCTGTCCCAACTGGTCGGGTTCGTCGTGCTCGACAACGGCATCGCCACGGTGGCGTTCCTGCTTGTCGGCGGGGTGCCGTTGGTGGTGGAGCTGGGCGTGATGCTCGACGTCCTGCTCGTGGTGTTGATCCTGCGCGTCCTCGCCGGGCGCCTCGTGCGGGCCTTCGGGGCCACGGACCTGGACGATCTCAAGGAGTTGCGGGACTGATGGCCACCCTGACGACCGGCGTGATCTGGGCCTGCCTGGTGATCCCTGCGCTGGCGGCAGCCGTCAGCGCCGGCCGGCGACGCGCCGCCTGGACCCGCTTCGCCCCGGTCGCGGTGTCCCTCGTGGTGCTCACCGGCGGGCTGACCC
>JBAPWU010000414.1:0-23789 GCA_049283855.1 Kineosporiaceae bacterium | reverse complement strand
CCCTGGCGCAGCTTGGCACCGTCGCCCGGCAGGCGCAGCAGGCGGCCGCAGCCGTGGTCACCTCGCCCCAGTACCCGCTCACCGCCATCCTGCTGGCCCTGGGGTTCCTGCTCATCCAGGACCTGATCGATCGCCGCGACCCCAAGCTGGCCGTGGCCAAGCGACGTCAACGTGACAACGAGATCGACTTCCCCGATCGCTTCCACCACGGGGTGGGGGCCTGATGGCGGGCCGTGGCGGGACCGGGGACCCCGGCTCCGCCGGCCGGGCGCTCGAGGTCGCCCCGCTGTCCTACCGGGTCACCGCGATGGCGGCCTTCCGGGTGCTCCTGGTCATGGTCCTCGGCGGACTGGCCGCGGCGTACGACCAGCACCGCCCGCACGACGGGGCCGTGGTGTCCGCCTACCTGGTCCTCACCGCGCTGCTCGGCGCGACCGTGCTCCTGCGCCGCAAGACCCTGGCGGTCAAGGCCTTCGGGGCCGGGCTGCTGATCGACGGGGTCTTCCTCCAGTACGCCCACGAGCGGCTCGGGCACGGGCCCGCCGTGGACGCCGCGATCGCCGCCTTCGTGGTCGCCGTGTGCCTCCTGGCCTCCTTCCGGACCGGCCTGAAGCTCGCCGTCTGGCAATCGCTGCTGATGGTCGTGGCCTGGCGGATCGAGGAGGCGGGCCTGGTCCCCCAGCCCTCGGCCATGCTGCACGCCGATCGACCGGTGATGGCCACGACCGACATGGCCCTGCTGTGGCTCACCGTCTTCACCACCTCGGCGGCGGCATCGATCAACGAGCGCGAGCTGCGCCGCCGCCGGTACGACGCCGAGGAACTGCAGGGGCTGGCCGCTGCCCTGCTCTCCGACGACCGGCCCCCGGCCGTGACGGACCGCCTGCTGCGCTTCGTCACCGACGAGTTCGGCGCGGCCCGGGCCGTGGTGACCGGGTGGAGCCAGGAGGGCGGTTCTGCCGTGGCGCGGCTCCTGGCCGTGAGCGGGTCCGTCGCAGCGAACGCGGCGCTTCAGGTGGCGCCGTCCGGCTCGGCGCTGCTGACCCTGGCCGCCTCCTCGCCCGAGCCGGTGCTGGCCCTGCGGCTCGACCCGCGTCGTGACCCCCTGCTCGCCGCCGTCCTGCCGGGCGCGCGGCGGTTGGCCGTGATCGGGCTGGGGGCGGCCCGGGACACGGCGATGCAGCGGTATCTCGTGGTCGAGTTCGGCGCCGGGTCCTGGAGGGGCGGGCGGGTGGAGCGCCGTGTTCTCACCGCCTGCACCCAGGCGTCGGCGATCGCCACCCTCGCGCTGTCCCGAGCCGAGCTCGTCGCCGCGGCCCACGAGGCGGCGGCGACCGACAGCCTGACCCACCTGGCGAACCGGCGGGCCTTCGACGCCACAATGGCCGCTCTCGAGCGGGCCTGGCGGGAACGGAGCCAGCCGTTCGCGCTGGTGCTGGTCGACATCGACTACTTCAAGTCGGTGAACGACCGGTTCGGGCACCAGGTCGGGGACCAGGTGCTCAAAGCCGTCGCCGCCGCGCTGGGCGCCTGCGCTCCGGCCGGGTCGATGGCGGCCCGCTACGGCGGCGAGGAGTTCGCCCTGCTGCTGCCGTCGACCACGACCGCCGAGGCGGCCATGGTCGCCGAGCGGACGCGTGAGGCGATGAACGGGATCGAGCGCCCGGTGCGGATCTCGGCCAGCTTCGGGGTGGCCGCCGTTCCCGAGGACGCCGAGGACGCGGACACCGTGATCCGCGCCGCGGACGCCGCTCTGCTGCGGGCCAAGGCCATGGGCCGCGACCGGGTCGCCGTCGCCGAGCCCGCGCCGCCCGTCCAGCTCCCCTCCTGAGGACCGTCGGGACCGGCAGGGACCGTCGGGACCGGCAGGGACCGTCGGGACCGTCGGGACCGGCCGGCTCGGCACCGATCGTCGGGCCGGCAGGACCGCGGGGTCACCGCACCGCGGTGACGCGCCGCGAGACCACCACGATGACCGCTGCCGCCAGGGTGAGCATGCCCCAGGTACGGTCGGCGGGGGATCCGTGGCCGCTGCTCAGCAGGGCCACCCGCCCCGCGCCCGGCACCATCAACCGGGCCACGCCGATCACGTCGTCGGTCGTGCGCACCCGGGAGTCCGGGGTGGGGTTCGCGTCCCCCTGGCTGATGAAGGTGCCGTCCGGCTGAACCCGGACGACGCGGTGCAGCACCCGTCCGGTGGCCGCGTCGGGGTCACGCAGCAGCACCACCTGGCCGCGGTGCGGCACCCGTCCGGGCTCGACCAGGACGACGTCGCCGGGCTTGATCCGCGGCCACATCGAACCGGTGACGACCAGCGTTGGCCTCCAGCCCAGTGCCACCGGTGCCAGCGACCAGGCCACCAGGGAACAGACCACGAGCAGCCAGCTGGTGGCCACCGTGCCCAGTGCGGACACGGTGGCCCTGCCGCCGGGGACGGCCATGAGCGGGAGCGCTGCCCGTCAGGTGTTCTGGGCTTCC
The DNA here is from genome assembly GCA_049283855.1 of Kineosporiaceae bacterium. GTDB lineage: Bacteria > Actinomycetota > Actinomycetes > Actinomycetales > Kineosporiaceae > JADJPO01. The sequence continues at coordinate 21,311 of JBAPWU010000414.1, read as the reverse complement.
CAGGTGAATGTCGCGGCCGAGGACTTGTTCTGGGCCAGGTCGTTGTCCTGCAGGGTCCAGCTGAACTTGTAGGTCTTGGTCGCGTTCGACCCGCCCGCGGGCGTCCAGGCCGACACACCGGTGGCGTAGCCGGTCTTGGTGGTGGAGAAGCCGTTCAGGGTGCCCGTGTACAGGTTGGAGCCCCCGCTGAAGTCGCTGCAGTTGGCGGCGGAGCCGGTGCCCTCGTCGACGGCGAACGTCAGGTACTGGGCCAGGCCGGTGTCACTGTAGGTGGTCGCGTAGAGCTTGACCGCGGCCGTGAGCGACCCGGTGTAGGTGACCACCATGCACTTGGTGTCCGTGCTTCCCGGCTTGAGGCCGGAGGCGTTGAACAGAGCCGCGCCGGAGTCGTTGTCGGTGAGCGACACGGTGCCGGAGGCCCACGCGTTCGACGGGTTCGCGGTCGTCCCGGTGAAGGCCGCGTTGGAGGCCTGGTAGACGACGGCGCTGCTGGCCAGCAGGGCCAGCGGGACCAGCACGGCGATCCCGGGGCGCTGGCGACGCTGCGTGGTGTGCTCGGTCATGGGAAGGAGACCTCCTGGGGGCCCCGGTCCGTCCGGGTGAACCCGTTGCCCGTGTCATCGGCCGCCGCCCGGCCCAGGTGCAGCCTTCCGGGCGACGACCATCCGTGTGGCCGACGAGGACCCCCGAACGGCGCAGCGGCCTCGACCGATCGGCGCGGGCGGCGCCGAACTACGATGGCGGCCATGGATCACGCGGCGCTCGCCGATACCGCAGTGCTGACCGTGGTCGAGGGCGGCCGGGCCGGATCGGACTTCCGCACCCGGTCCCTGCTGTCGGCTCTGCAGTCCCTCGCCCCGCAGGTGAGCGGCCTGTCCGCCCGGTTCGTGCACTGGGTCGCCAGCGACCGCCCGCTGTCGCCGCAGACCGCGCAGACCGTCGTCCGCCTGCTCACCTACGGCGAGCCCCACGCCGGTGGGGACGACGGCACCCTGATCGTGGTCGCCCCCCGCCTGGGCACCGTGTCGCCCTGGGCCTCCAAGGCCACCGACATCGTGCACAACTGCGGGGTCGACGTCCGGCGGGTGGAACGGGTCACCGAGTACCGCCTCCACGGCGGCGCGCTCACCGCCGAGCAGTGGGCGGCCTGCGCCGAGCTGCTGCACGACCGCATGACCGAGAGCGTGCTCCCCGCCCGAGCGGACGCCGCCGCGCTGTTTGAGGAGCGCAGCGGCGAGCCGGTGGAGCACGTGGACGTGCTCGGCGGGGGGCGGCAGGCCCTGGTCGAGGCGAACGTCACCTACGGGCTGGCCCTGTCCGAGGACGAGATCGACTATCTCGTCGCCTCGTTCGGCGCGCTGGCCCGCAACCCGACGGACGTCGAACTGATGATGTTCGCGCAGGCGAACAGCGAGCACTGCCGGCACAAGATCTTCAACGCCGAGTTCGTGATCGACGGCGAGGTCCAGGAGCACTCGTTGTTCTCCATGATCCGCCACACGGAGGCGGTCAGCCCGCAGCACACCGTGGTGGCCTACGAGGACAACGCCTCGGTGATGGAGGGCGCCGTGGTGCAGCGGTGGCTGCCGGAGGGCGTCACCGCAGCCGGCCGGTACGCCGGCCGGAACGAGCCCGTCCACGTGCTGATGAAGGTGGAGACGCACAACCACCCGAGCGCCATCTCCCCGTTCCCGGGGGCGGCGACCGGCGCCGGTGGTGAGATCCGCGACGAGGGCGCCACCGGCCGCGGGTCGCGCCCCAAGGCCGGCCTGACCGGGTTCTCGGTCTCGAACCTCCACCTGCCCGGCACCGACGAACCGTGGGAGCGCTCGCCGTACGGTCGCCCGGACCACATCGCCGGCCCGTTGGAGATCATGCTCGAGGGTCCGATCGGGGCGGCCTCGTTCAACAACGAGTTCGGCCGCCCCGGCCTCGGCGGGTACTTCCGGGTCTACGAGCAGACCGTGGACGGCGTCCGCCGCGGATACCACAAACCGATCATGAGCGCGGGCGGGCTGGGCACCATCGCGGCCGGCCAGACCCACAAGGTGGCCTTCCCGGCCGGAACCCTCCTGGTGCAGCTGGGCGGCCCCGGGATGCGGATCGGGATGGGCGGCGGGGCTGCCAGCTCGATGGCCGCGGGGGCCAACGCCGCCGCACTCGACTTCGACTCGGTGCAGCGCGGCAACCCGGAGATCCAGCGGCGCGCCCAGGAGGTGATCAACCACTGCGTCGGTCTCGGCGGGGCCAACCCGATCCTGGCGATCCACGACGTGGGTGCCGGCGGCCTGTCCAACGCCTTCCCCGAGCTGGTGGACGGCGCCGGGCTCGGTGCCCGGTTCGACCTGCGGGCGATCCCGCTCGAGGAGAGCGGCCTGGCCCCCAAGGAGATCTGGTGCAACGAGAGCCAGGAGCGGTACGTCCTGGCGATCGCGCCGGAGTCGGTCGAGGCGTTCGGGGCGATGTGCGCGCGGGAGCGCTGCCCGTTCGCCGTGGTCGGCGTCGCCGCCGCCGACGGGGTCCTGGTGCTCGAGGACGGCCGGGGCGGCGAGCGCTCGATCGACCTCCCGATGGACGTTCTGCTGGGCAAGCCGCCCAAGCTCCGTCGCGAGGTCACCCGGGTACCCCGGGTCGGGGACGACCTGGATCTCGGCGCGGTCGACCTGGCGCGGGCCGCGCTCGACGTGCTGCGCCACCCCACCGTGGCCAGCAAGCGCTTCCTGGTGACCATCGGCGACCGCACCGTCGGGGGCTCGAGCCACCGCGACCAGATGGTGGGGCCCTGGCAGGTGCCGGTCGCCGACTGCGCGGTGACCCTCGCCGACTTCGCCGGCTTCGCGGGCGAGGCGATGAGCATCGGCGAGCGGGCCCCGCTCGCGGCCGTGGATGCGCCGGCCTCGGGGCGGATGGCGGTCGGCGAGGCGATCACCAACCTGCTGGCGGCCCCGGTGGAGCTGGACCGGGTCAAGCTGAGCTGCAACTGGATGGCGGCCTGCGGCGAGCCGGGGGAGGACGCGGCGCTCTACGACACGGTCCGCGCGGTGGGCCTGGAGCTGTGCCCGGCACTGGGCATCGGCGTCCCGGTGGGCAAGGACAGCCTGTCGATGCGCACCCGCTGGACCCAGGACGGCCAGACGCGCCAGGTGACCGCTCCGGTCAGCCTGGTGGTGTCGGCGTTCGCCGTCCTGCCCGACGTGCGCGGCACGCTCACCCCGCAGCTGCACGGGGGCGACACCGCCCTGGTGCTGATCGATCTGGGCGCGGGCCGGGCCCGGATCGGGGGATCGATGCTGGCCCAGGTGCTCGGCGGGTTCGGCGGCCCGGTGCCCGACCTCGATGACCCGGCCCTGCTGACGGCCTTCGCCGGCGCCATCGCTGACCTGCGGTCGGCGGGTCGGCTGCTGGCCTACCACGACCGCAGCGACGGCGGTCTGTGGGCGACCGTGTGCGAGATGGCCTTCGCCGGCCAGTCCGGGGTGAGCCTGGACCTGACCGGTCTCTGCGCCGGCTCCGAGCTGCTGCGGGTGCTGTTCGCCGAGGAGCTCGGCGCCGTGGTGGAGGTGGCCGCCGCGCACCTGGACTCCGTGCTGGCGACTCTGCACGCCCATGGCCTGGCCGGGTGCAGCCACGTCGTGGGCCGTCCGAACGCCGTCCGCACGGTGGAGGTGACCGTCGGCGGCGAGCAGGTCCTCGACGCGCCCCTGGGTGAGCTGCAGCAGGCGTGGGACGAGGTCAGCTGGCGGATCGCGGCCCTGCGAGACAACCCGGTCTGCGCCGACGAGGAGCACGAGGCCGCCGGGCGGGCCGATCCGGGCCTGCACGTGGCGCTCACCTTCGACCCGGGCCTCGACGTCACGGCGCCGTTCGTGCATCGGGCCCGGCCCACGGTCGCGGTGCTGCGCGAGCAGGGGGTCAACAGCCACGTCGAGACCAGCTACGCCCTCGACCGGGCCGGCTTCGACACCGTCGACGTGCACATGACCGACCTCCAGTCGCGGCAGTTCGACCTCGCCGAGGTGCACGGCTTCGTCGCCTGCGGCGGGTTCAGCTACGGCGACACCCTGGGCGCCGGCGAGGGATGGGCGCGCTCGGTGCTCTTCAATCCCGTTCTCGCCGAGCAGTTCTCGGCGTTCTTCCAGCGCACCGACACCTTCGCGCTGGGGATCTGCAACGGCTGCCAGATGATGGCTGCGCTGGCCGACCTGATTCCCGGCGCCCAGGCCTGGCCACGGTTCACCCGCAACCGGAGCGAGCAGTTCGAGGCCCGGCTGAGTCTGGTGGAGATCCTCGACAGCCCGTCGGTCTTCCTGTCCGGGATGGCCGGGAGCCGGCTCCCGATCGCCGTGGCGCACGGGGAGGGCTTCGCCGACTTCGCCCACCGCGGCGACGCCGGCGCGGTGCTGCGGGCCATGCGGTTCGTGGACCATCACGGGAACCCGGCGGCGTCCTATCCGCTCAATCCCAACGGCAGCCCGGACGGGCTCACGGCGGTGACCACCCCCGACGGCCGGTTCACCGCCCTGATGCCGCACCCGGAGCGGGTCCTGCGCAACGTCCAGCTGAGCTGGACCAGCGGGGACCCGGCCGAGCCCAGTCCCTGGCTGCGGATGTTCCGCAACGCCCGGGTGTTCGCCGGGTAGTCGTGGTGCCCGGGCGCAGGGTGCGGCCTACGGCTGGCCTTCACTCCGCTAACGTCATCGTCGAAACCTCGACGCGAGGATGGGGAATGTCCTACGAGCTGGTCTTGGTCACCTACCGAAGCAGGGCGCTAGCCGAGGCGCTGCTGAACCGGCTCCCGGGCGATACTCCCGTAGCTGTCGTCGACAATGCCCAGGGCGCGGACGGCGTACAGGAACTGACCATCGGCCGGCCGGCGGCCCGCTACCTGAGTGGCCCCGGCGAGGGTTTCGCCCGCGCCGCCAACCTGGGCGCGAGTACCTCGCGGGCCGACTACCTGCTCTTCGTCAATCCGGACAGTGCCCCGACGATCGAACAGCTCGAGTCCCTGGTGGGGGATCTGAAGGACGACCCCCAACTGATCGCGGTCGGAGCGGCCACCATCCTTCCGGACGGGCGGGTGGAGCTCGGGGCCGGCGGCTGGGAGCCCACGCCGTGGCGTTGCCTGGTGCACGCGCTCGCCCTGCATTGGATCTGGCCCACCGCCGGGGTCTACTCCAGGCCGACTCCGGGTCGGCCGGTGCAGGTGGACTGGCTCAGCGGCGCCTGCCTGGCGGTTCCGCGCGAGGCCTTCCTCGAGCTGGGCGGCTTCGACGAGCGGTTCTTCGTCTACAACGAGGACATGGCCTTCGGACGACGGGCGCGCGAGGCCGGCCGCACCCTGCGACTGCGCACCGACCTGCTGGTCCCACACCTGGGCGGTGGCTCGGGCGACGCCAAGCCGCGCATGTTCCAGATGCGGGGGGCGTCGATGATGAAGTACGTCGCCGGCCAGAACGGCGCGGCGGCGACCGCCTTCATGCGGGCGGCGCTCACCCTGGCCACCGCGATCAGGTTCCTCGACGCCTGGATCTGCCGTCGTCCGGAACTCGCACGCGCCCACGCCGCCTACCTGAAGGGCATGTGGCGCGGCGCTCCGGACATGACCTGATCGGCGCCCAGCGTCCCGAAACAGCAGTGAGGACGGCGTCGCCTGCCTAGGATGGCCCGGGTGACGACAGGTTCCAGGGGCGTCGAGGCCGGTGACGGGGCTCCGTCGACCTCGATCCTCCCGCCGTTCGACGAGTCGATGGCCCGTAGCCGTACCGGCCCCACCCGCGCTCAGGTGATCCTGCTCGTCGGCCTGCTGCTAGCCGCTCTGGTGGCCGGCGGTGGGCTGTTCCTCTGGCGCTCGCACCGGCTCCTGCCTCCCGTGCAGGTCGTCCCCACCGGCGCCCCGGCGCCGGTTCGCACCTGGCCCAGCGGGGTGTGGACCGGAGGCACCTGGGGCGCCGAACGCGTGGCCGCCTTCGCACAGTGGCGCGGTTCGCCGATCGACACCGCGATCACGTATCCCGCCTACGACACCTGGCAGCAGATGTCCGAGCAGTCGGATTGGCACGTCGCGGTGTTCGACGGCTTCCGCGGCACCCTGGTCTACGGGCTTCCGTTGCTGCCCAAGGACTCCGCCGGCCACGGGCTGGACGAGGTCGCCCGAGGCGATCACGACGCCGTGTTCACGGCGGTGGCCGCCACCTTGCGCAAGCACGGGCGGGGCGACTCCTACATCCGGGTCGGGCTGGAGGCCCAGGGTGCCTGGTTCCCGTGGGGGGTCAACAACGGGGGGAACACCGCGGCGGGCTTCAAAGCGGCATTCGTCCATGTGGCGAGACTGCTGCGGGCCGAGCTGCCCAAGGCGAAGATCGTGTTCGACACCAGTTGCGGTGCGCCGCTACGCGGACAGTCCAACCGGATGGACCTGCTGACCACGCTCTACCCGGGCGACGACGTGGTCGACGTGGTGGGCTGCGACCACTACGACCAGTACCAGCTGATCGGTCACAACGAGAAGCAGTTCACCAAGGCCCTGACCCCAGACAAAGCAGCGGGTCTGCAGGACACCCTCGACTTCGCTCGTGCCCACGGCAAGAGGTTCGCCGTCCCGGAATGGGGGGTGGCGGCGAGCAGCAAGTCCGGCGGGGGTGACAACGACTACTTCGTCTACGCCATGTACATGTGGTTCGCGGCCAACGCCAAGGACATCGCCTTCGAGAACTACTTCAACGAGCCTGACGCGACCCTGGGGTCCTCGATCTGGGACCAGGTCCAGAATCCGAAGTCGTCCATGGAGTACAAGAAGCTCTGGGGGCTCACCGCCCGGCCGGCGACGCCGAGCGCTTCGGGCTGAGCAACTCCGCGATCCGGGTCAGGTTGGCCCGCACGTCCAGCAGTTCGTTCAGGTGGGCCCTGCCGCGGTGCCCCATGTCCCGGGCCGCCTCGGGGTGCTCGAGCAGGGCCAGGACGGCGCCCGCGAACGCTGCGGGGTCGTCGTGCACCTCGAGGTCGACGCCGGGGAGCAGGGGTAGCCCCTCCGTGGCCAGGGACGTGCTGACCAGCGGCAGGCCGGCGTGCAGGTATTCGACCAGCTTGATGTTCACCCCGGACCCGGAGATCACCGGGTTGACCGCGACGGCGGCCCGGCGAAGGTAGGGGGTGACGTCGGGCACGTCGGCCGCCAACTCGACCCCCCTGGCAGTGGCCAGCCGGCGCCGCAATGCCTCGGTCGGGCCGCGGCCCACCACGTCGAGCACCGCGTCGGGCTGCTGTGCCAGCACCGTGGGCCACACCTCGTTCAGGAGCCAGTCCAGCGCCCCGATGTTCGTGGCCGTGTCCAGGGTGCCCAGGAACAATACGCGTGGCGGTCTGTCGGTGGCGTCTGCCGAGGCGGGCTGCACGGTCTCGCCGGGTTCGTGTCCGGTGGCCAGGGCGAACGGTGGCACGTGGACGACGTTGGGAGCGCCGGTGCCGCGCCGCCAGTCGGCGTCCGCCAGCGAGATGTCCGCGGTACCGGCCAGCCAGTCGGCGTGGCCCAGGCGGCGTTCGTCCCGCTCGATCCGCATCGCCTCCCAGCGCAGCACCCAACCACGCGGTCCCGGGGTCTGTGCAGCCAGGCTCCGGTGGTAGGCGCCCTCCCGGTTGTGCTGGCGGATCACCGCCGACAGGCCGAGGCCACGCGCCAGTTCCTCGCCGATCCATCGGGACTTGTAGGAGAAGATCACGATGCCGGTGGCGTCGGGGGCGAGTTCACGGGCCCTGGGCACCAGCCAGGCCGGAGCGGGGCGCGAGGCCACCACGTAGGGCTTGGTCGGGTGGGCCAGCAGCAACGGGTTGGTCCGTCTCGGTGTGGGCAGCACTGGAACGCCGGGCAGGAGCCGGATGTACTCTTTCAGATCGACAGTGTCTCCGTCGGGGAGAACCAGCAGCGCCAGCAGGCCCTCCCCGGCGGCGGCGCGGACGAACCCGAGGTGCTCCTGCTCACCGCCACCGGTGGGAGGCAGGAAGGGGGAGTCGGCCACCACGATCCACCGCTGACTCTGCACACCAACCCCGTTCTGCCCGTCCCTGCTCGGATCGGAGATCCCTGTCCAGTGAGACTCCTAGTATGTCGGCCATGACCCCCCCGGATGAGGACCGCGCGCTGAGCGTGCAGACCGCACCGAAGCCGCAGGCCACACCACCGGGGGCCTCACCACCCGGGGCGTTGCCCGCCGAGCCGATGCCATCGGAGACCCGCCGGCTGCCCAGGGCGGCGTCCCGACCGGCCCCGGTCCTGGCGCTGCTGCGGGCCCGGTGGCCCTGGCTGGTGATCGCCGGGCTGCTCGGGACGGTGGCCGGACTGCTGCTCGGCTCCTCGCAGACGCAGGCCTCGACCTCCGTGCTGCGGCTCACCGGGATCAACGACAGTTTCCGGGTCAAGCAGGTCGGCCAGACCTATGAGCTGATCGCGGTGTCCCCGCCGGTGATCGCGCGGGCGGCGAAGTCCCCGGAGCTCGCGTCGGTCCGGGCGGCCCGTGGCTTCACCGGTGCCAAGGCCGATGAGCTCTATGCGGCCGACCTGACCAATCGGGTGACCGCCCTGTGGGGCACCGACACCGACCTGGTCTCCGTCACCGTCCGCAACACCGACGGCCTGAACGCGGTGATCGAGGCCAACGCCATCCAGAAGTCCGTGATCGACTCGGTCAAGGAGGCTCGCGACCAGGCGTTGAAGGACCTGCGCGCCCAGGTCGAGACCACTCTCGGCAACAAGCTGCCCACCACGGCCAGCAGTTCCGAGACCGAGCGGCAGACCCGACTCGGCCAGCTGCTCGGTGATGCACAGATGTCGGAGATCCTCAGCGCCGCCTCGGTGACGGTGGGCAACAAGGCCACCTCCTACATCGCCGCCGGCGCCTCACCGCAGGTGTCGGCCGGGCTCGGCGGGGCCGGCGCCCTGCTGCTCGGGGCCCTCGCCGCGCTTGTGGTCGGCGCCGGCCGGCGCCGGGTGCGCACCCCGAACGAGCTCCGCTCGCTCGCACCCGAGCTCACCCTGAAGGCGACCACTCAGGCCGGTGAGGTGGCCGGTCGGCTCCTGGAATCGGGCCATTCGACCCTGGTCGTGCTGTCGCTTCCGTCCACGCCGTCCTCGGCGTCCCGGTTCGCGGCCGCGGTCGCCAACCACCTGCGTACCCATGGGTCGAGCGTGACCCTGGTGAACGCGATCGCCCTGGAGTCGGGCGATGCCGCGTCCATGGCCCTGCCGGACGAGGTCTGGGTGCTGCGGCGCGACATCCGCCAGGACGTGAAGGCCTACTTCTCCACCGACGTCCTGGTGGTGGCCTGCACGGCCGAGCCCGAGGCCGTCGGCCTGATCTCGGGCCAGTCCGACCTGATGGCGGTCGTGGTGGCCAAGGAAGGCCGGTCCACCCTGCGGCAGATCTGGGACACCGTCAGCGCGGTGGAGTCCGCCGACCCGATCGTCGTGCTGGCACCGTGACCATGACGACCGGCGCCGATCCCGGCCTCGGTGTGGACGGCGAGAGCATCGTCGGCGAACGGGTGGCCCGACCCCTCCGGGTAACGATGCTCAGGCCCTGGCGTGGTCCCGCGCCGGACCCCGAGAGCGACCCGGAGGGCGCCCGCGCCGTGCAGCAGGCCACGGCGCGGTACGTCGCCGGCCTGTTCGCCGCCCTCGTCCTGCTGCAACGGTTCGCCACTCCGGGCCAGGCGGACGTCTCATTCCTGGTGCCCCTGGTACCCCTCTACGCCGGGTGGGGGATGCTGCGCGGGATCGTGGAGATCGATCGCTCGCGTCTTCTGCTGTGGCTGGCCGCCACGGGCAGCTCCGCCGTCCTGATCCCCCTTCAGCAGCGACTGGTGCAGTCCCCGATCATCAGCCTCACCGGCTGGGGGCTGCTCTTCGTGGTCTGGCTGCCCGCGGTGGTGCGCGTGAAGGACCGGCGGGCTGGGACCTACCTGCTCGCCCTGCGCTCCATCGCGCACATCGCCGCCGTGCTGGCGATCGGCTGCCTGGTGTTCATCGGCACCCAGCTGGCCGGCATCCCCTACACCGACTATCTCGCCCAGGCGATCCCGTCCCAGTTCCTGCTCCACGACTTCGTGATCACCTATCCGATCGTGTACGCATCCTCGCTGTACCGGGCCAATGCCTGGATCGGGCTGGAGCCCTCCTTCGTCTCCATGCAGTTGGGCATCGGCCTGATCGCGGCGTTCCTGTCCGGAACCCGGCTCCGTGTACTGGTGGTGATCATCGGAGGGATCGTCGGGGCGACGGCCGGCTCCGGTCTGGCCATTGTGGCGGTGGCCTTCGCGGTCATGATGGGCTACCCGGTGCGCAACAACCTGGTCCGCTACCTGCCGCTGGCCGTCGGTGGCCTCCTTGCGCTGGTGGTCACGCCGTTCGGGCAGTCCATCCTGGCCCGGCTCACCGAGGCCGGGGACGAGCAGTCCTCGACCAGCCTGCGCGGGATCCTGCCGTACACCTACGTCTGGCCGCAGTGGGTCTACGACCCGATGGCCGTGCTGCTCGGCCGGGGGCCGAGTTCCTCGCAGAAGATCGTCGGCGAATCGGGCATACTCGGCCTCCTGACCCCCACCCCGTTGAAGATCTTCGTCGAATACGGTCTTGTGGTGGGCCTGGTGATCGCCGGATTCATCCTGTTCGGCTACGTCGGCGGGCCGAGTCGTTCGCTGTCGGTCACGTTGTTGGTCTCGCTCTGGATGCTTCAACCGGGGACGACCACCATGGTGGCGGTGCTCCCGCTGTTCATCACCACGACCTGGTGGGCGCCCCGGGTGAGTCCAGTGTTGGAGAGCGACAGTTCCACGTTCGCCGCGGCCCGCAGTTGGGTGGATCGCGCGGCTCGCTGGCGGCCGCTCCAGGGGGTCGCAACCTGGCGGTTGGGACGGCGGGTGCCCGCGCCACCGGCGCGCACGACGCCGACGATGCGATGATCGAGCCATGACTGCGGTCACGGTGGTGATGCCTGTGCTCAACGAGGAGCGCAGTATCGTCGGTGCCATCGACTCGGTTCTCGGGCAGACGCTCACCGATCTCGAGTTGTTGGTCGTCGACGGAGACTCCACCGACGCCACGGTCGAGTGGGTGCGGGCGATCGCCGAGCACGAGCCAAGGGTGAGGTTGCTGCGCAACCCCGCGCGGTCCATTCCCCATGCGCTGAACATCGCTCTGGGTGAGGCACGCGGTCGCTACATCGCCCGGGTCGACGGCCATGCCTCGGTCAACGAGACCTACCTCGAGCGTGGTGTGGCCGCGCTGGATGCCGATCCCGCGGTCGCTGCGGTCGGCGGACGCCGGATCGGGGTGGCGCAGACCACCTCCGGGGTGGCGGTGGCGGCGGCCCTGTCCAGCCGCTTCGGCGTCGGCGACTCGATCAACCACTATGCCGAGACCGCTCAGGACACCGATCACGCCTCGTTCGGGGTGTTCCGGGTGGATGTGCTGCGCACGATCGGCGGCTGGGACGAGAACCTCCTGGTCAACGAGGACGTCGACCTCGACCATCGGATCCTCGGCCGCGGCCACCGGATCAGGTTCGACCCGGGGATGAGCATCTACTGGCACGTCAGGGAAAGCATTCCGGCGCTGGGCCGCCAGTACCGACGGTACGGCCGCGGAAAAGCCGCCATGGTGCTGAAGAACGGCCGGGGCGCGGTCCGGATCCGCCACCTGGCGCCCCCCGCTCTGGTCCTCACCCTGACTGCTGCCGCTGCATGCGCCGCCATCGGCTTCTGGCCGGGCGCTGTGCTGCTGGGCGGGCCCTATCTGCTCGCGCTCACCGCGGCCACTCTGGTCACCCTTCGCAGCAGCGCCCCGGTCCAGGCGCCACCCCACCGGGAGGCCGGCTCCGCTGTCCCTCAGCCGGCGGGCGACCGAACAGGTGACGTCGGCGGACGCCGGCCCGGGCCCCTGCGGCTGGCCGGCAGTTTCCTCGCCATGCACCTGGGCTGGGGCCTGGGCTTCCTCGAAGGCACCCTCCTGCGGCTCCGTCCGGCGAGTTCCAGCGCGCGGCTGCCCGCCGCCGGCACCGCCTCCCGGGCCGAGGTCGACATCACGAATCCGCAGGCCACGCCAGGTTCGAAGCCCGCTCGCCCCGGGAGATCCTCCTCCGGAGTCTGACCTGAGAGCACGCTGAAGGCGGGCCGTCAGCCCGTCGTCCGATCCTCACCCGCGTGCAGGTGTCCGTGGCGTCGTCAGCCGATCGGCTGGCCCACGGAGCACCCACGACCGCTCTCACGCAGCGTGCCGTCGCCCGTCACGGCCGGGGTGATTCCCCCGCTGATGCCTACAGACAGGGCGCCTCTCGCGCCGAACCCCATGACGTCAATTCGTCGCTCGATGGGGGTCACGATGAGTGTCACCGCCCTGACCAGGATGGCCGCCGCCGGCGTCGTCAGCCTGGCCCTTGCCGCAAGCGCGGCGGTCCTCCCCGGCCAGGCTCAGGCCGAGTCGATCGGCCAGGTGGTGCTGAATCCCTCGGCGCCCGGCTCCGGGAGGACCCCCAGTTCGATCGTGCCGGCGGCCCCGGTCGCCGAAGCGATCGCCGTGCACAGCAAGGCTGTCGCGATGTACGGCAAGCCCCGCTCGGGTCTGCCCTGGCACAGCGGCATCTGGACCGGGCTGGGGATGTCGGCCTCGCGTACCGCCGTGGCGGAGCGCTGGGCCGGCCGGCCGTTCGATTTCACCACGGTCTACCCCGGGTACGGCAGTTGGGCCGAGATGGCCGACAGCGCCTGGACCTCCGAGCTGATGCGTGGCTACAAGGGGCGGCTCGCCTACGGCCTGCCACTGCTGCCGAACGACCGGGTCGGGCAGTGGAACGACGTGCTGTCGGGCAACTACGACTACGTGTTCCGCAAGATCGCCCACGACCTGCGGGCCAACGGTCGTGGCGACGCGGCGATCCGGGTCGGCATCGAGGCCAACGGGAACTGGTTCGCCTGGGGCGTCACCGCCGCCACCGCGGACGAGTACCGGGCAGCCTTCCGCCGCGTGGTGACGATCATGAACCGCGAGTCGCCCGAGCTCACGTTCTGGTTCGACCTCTCGGCCGGCTACGGCCTGCGCGGCCAGAAGAACCGGATGGACGCGCTCAACCTGCTCTACCCCGGAGACAACTACATCGACGGCGTCTCCATGGATCACTACGACTTCTGGGAGTTGCAGGCCAAGTCCAGCCTGACCTGGGCCAAGGCGATGAAGCCGACCAAGGGGCCGGGCCTGGCCGACGCGGCCGCCTTCGCCCGGGCCCACCACAAGGGGTTCGCCGTGCCGGAGTGGGGCGTGCACGGTGGCACAGGGGTGTTCGCCGGGGGCGACAACCCCTACTTCATCCAGAAGATGCACGACTTCTTCATGGCCAACCGCGACATCCTGGTCTTCGAGTGCTACTTCAACGAACCCGACGCCTACATCCGCAATGCGCTCTTCTCGCCGGTGCAGATGCCCAAGTCCTCGGCGGCCTACGTGCGGCTGTTCTGAAGCTCGCAGCGGTGGCGGAGGGATCCGCCACCGCTGCGGCGCGGTCAGGCCAGTCCGATCCCCTCGTAGCGAGGGACCGAGGTCTTGTCCAGCATCCTCCGGCCGTCGATCACAGCGACATCCAGCCCCCGGTCAACGATCAGCGCCGGCAGGGTCTGGAACTCGGGCCACCGGGTCATCAGCAGGCAGGCCACCGCTCCGTCCATTGCCGCGGCCAGGCTGTCGGCGTACTCGACCCTGTCACCGAGCACAGCGCGCGCGTTCTCGGTCGCCTCGGGGTCGTAGGCCACGACCGAGGCGCCCGCGTCGAGCAGCGCCTGGGCGACCGGGAAGGACGGCGATTCGCGGATGTCGTCCGTGTCCGGCTTGAAGGCCAGACCGAGGACGGCGACCCGCGCGCCGCTCAGCTCGGGAACCTGGCGCCGCAGCAGCTCGAGCATCCGGCCGGGCTGGGTGCGGTTGGTCGCGATCACCGAGCTCAGGATCGGCATCGGGTGGCCCTGCCCACGCCCGTAGGCGACGAGGGCCTTCACGTCCTTGGGGAAGCAGCTGCCGCCGAAGCCGCATCCTGCGGCGAGGAAGCTCAGCACTCCCGGGCGCACCCGCTCGCCGTCGGTGGTGATCGGCGAGATGCGCTTGTCCAGGTGAACCCCCGCCATGGCGTCCACCACGTCCACCCCGACCGTCGCGCACAGGTTTCCGATCTCGTTGGAGAACGAGATCAAGGTGGCCAGCAACGAGTTGGCGGTGTACTTGATCATCTCTGCGGTGTCGGTGTCGGTGCGCATCGTGTCCGCGGCGGCGAACGGAGCATAGAGCTCTGCCAGCGCGTCCCGGGAGCGTTCGTCGATCCCGCCGAGGACGATCCGGTCCGGGTCCATGAAGTCCTCGACCGCGTTGCCCTCGGCAAGGAACTCGGGGTTCATCCCGACGCCGAAGTCCGCTCCGGCGCTCTTGCCCGACGCCTTCTCCAGCTGCGGCAGAACCACCGTGCGGGTGGTCCCCGGAACCACCGTGCTCTTGACCACGACCACGTGGTAGGACTCCTTCTCGGCCAGGGCCTGCCCGATCTGGCGGGCTGCGGTCTCGATGAAGGTGAGGTCGATCCGCTCGCCGTCGAACGGCGTCCCCACGGCGATCATGGTGAGATCTGAGTCCAGCACGGCCGCGCGCAGGTCCGTGGTGGCCGTGAGCCGGTGGCCGCTGTTGCGGGCCAGCAGGTCGGCCAGCCCGACCTCGTGGATCGGCGGCCGGGCAGAGTTGATCATGTCGACCTTGGCCGGATCGATGTCGACGCAGGTGACGGTGTGGCCGATCTCGGCCAGGCCCACGCCGGACACCAGCCCCACGTAGCCGGTGCCCACGATGGAGACCCGCATACTCAGTTCTCCTCTGCCGTCCGGTTGCCCGCGTACCAGACCAGGGACCGGCGCAGGCCCTCATCGACGCCGACGCTCGGCCGGTAGTCGAGCTCGGTGCGCGCCTTGGCGATGATCGGGCACCGGCGGTTCGGGTTGTCCACCAGGTAGTCGGCGTCCGCGCTGGTCCGGTGGACGACCGAGCCGTCCCAGCCGTAGAGCTCGGCGGCGAGCTTGGCGACACGCTCAGCCAGCTCGCTCATCGAGATCTCGGGGGCCTCGGTGCCGATGTTGTAGGCCTCGCCCGGCCGTCCCTTGACCATGATCTTGTAGTAGCCCACCACGGCGTCCGCGACGTAGCAGAAGGTGCGGGTGGGCGTTCCCGCGGAGAGCATGACGATGTCGTCGCCGTCGAGCACGTTGCGGCAGAAGTCCGGCAGCACCCGGCCGTCAGTGATCTTCAGGCCGGGGCCGTAGTTGTTGAACGGCCGGGCCATCGTGATCGGCAGGCCGTGCTGGCGGGCGAAGTTCACGCACAACGTCTCGCCGTACCGCTTGGACTCGTCGTAGCAGGCCCGGGGGCCCGTGCTGGAGACGTTGCCGCGGTAGGTCTCCGGGGTGGGGATGTTCTCCGGGGTCGGGTCACCGTAGATCTCGCTGGTGGAGTAGAACAGGAAGCCGCTGAGCGGGGTCCCGGCTGCCTGCTGGGCCAGCGCGTAGTCCAGCAGCTGGCGCAGGCCGTTGACGTTGGCGTCCATGGTCTCGATCGGGTGCAGCCGGTAATAGGTCGGCGAGGCGATGGACGCCGCGTGGATGACGTAGTCCACGTGCCCGAGATCCGCAGGCAGTGGATCGGTGATGTCGAAGGTGTGCATGGTGAGGTGCGCCGTGCCTTCCAGCGCCGCCAGCCACCCCGGCACGCCGCGCGCGTAGGAGTCCCAGACCTCGATGTCGATCGGCGCGGTGCCGGTCGCGGCGGCGCGGGTGTTCGCGTGGACGGCGGCCTGCACCAGGTAGTGGCCCAGGAAGCCGGCGCCGCCGACGATCAGCAGGCGTTTCCCCGCCATCTCGGCGAACTCCTGGGCCGCGCCGTCGACGATGTGGTCAAGATCGGCGGCCACGATCTCTCGCGCGGCCCGATCGGCGTCGGAGGGAATGGAGACGCTCATGCCGGGAGTCCTTCGGTGGCGGGGACCGGGTACATCCGGTCCTGTTCGGCGCGCAGGAGGTGGATCTGCGAGCCGACGGGCGGCTCGACGTCGTCGTAGGTGAGCACCTGGTCCTTGGGGACGTCGCGCACGAGCCGGCATCCCTCGGCCAGGCCCATCGGCAGGAGCCGGCCGGCCGCCGCGGCGTCGTAGTTCTCGCACTGCCCGTAGGTCATGTAGTGGCCGATGCCGTCGAGCACCTGACCGGCCCCGCAGTCGATCTTCGCCGTGGTGACCACATCGACGACCGGGCCGGCCTGGGGCGCGATCACCGTGTCCGCGAACAGGGCCACCCGGGCGACGGACAGAGCGATCTCGAAGACGGTCAGGTGGTAGGGCACGTAGAAGCTGTACAGCGGGCCCTTGCCCAACTTGCCGTAGTCGAGGTAGAGCCGTTGGGCGTCGTCCACCGCCTCGGCCAGCACGTACACGCCTGGGCTGGGCTTCGAGCCGACGACGTACTCCACGATCCCGCCGCGCTCGCGCAGCATCTCCAGGTCGTACCGGTCCACCAGATCGTCGACGTGGCCGTCGTGATCGATGCCGATCATGCCGCGCCGGGCCACGGTCATCCCGGTGGCGTTGGCGACCAGTGCCTGCTCGAAGGAGATCTTCGTGCCGTCGGCGAACGAGGTCACCATGGACGGCGTCTGGCCCCACTGCCTGGCGAAGGACTCCTGGGTGGTGGGGTTGCGGTAGCGGTCCTGCAGCCCCTTGATGTTGCCGGCCACGCGGGGCACCAGGCCGAGTTGCTCGACGAACCGGATCAGGTTCATCTGCACGCCGGGCTGATCGCCGTCGCACCCGGTCAGCACCACGCCGGCGGCCTCCGCGCGGCGGCGCAGCAGCGGACCGACGGTCGCGTCGAGCTCGGCGTTCATCAGCACCATGTGCTTGCCGTGGTCGATGGCGTCCACAGTCACCTGAGCGCCGTAGCCGACATGGCCGGTCGCCTCGACCAGGGTGTCGATCATCGAAGAGGCGCACATGACCGCAGGGTCGGCGGTGACCGCATATGCTCCGCCGGCGATCACCTCGTCCAGCTGGGCCACGTCGTCCACCACCACCGCGTCGACCCCGGCTCGCCGGTAGGCGTCGAGTCCCGCCGCCACGCTGCGGTTGCACACGACGGGCACGGTCATGCCCGGGGTGTGGTTCACCACCTGGTTGACGATTCCCCGGCCCATGAACCCGGCGCCGAACAGGCCGAATCGAACGGGGTCGCCAGCCGCCGCGCGCTGCCGCAGAGCGCTGTCTATCAAGATCATCTATCGTCCCACACCTTCCAGGGTGCCGTGCCCTCGGCCCAGTGCCGTTCCAGCACGTCTCGGTCGCGCACGGTATCCATCGGCTGCCAGAAGCCGAGGTGCCGGAAGGCGCTCAGCTGCCCGTCCTTGGCCAGCTCGCGCAGCGGTTCCTGCTCCCACACGGTGTGGTCGCCGTCGATGTAGTCCAGCACCTCAGGCTCCAGCACGAAGTAGCCGCCGTTGATCCAGGCCCCGTCGCCGACCGGCTTCTCGTGGAAGTGGCGGATCTGCGTCTGGTCCTCGTGCAGAACCAGCGCCCCGAACCTGCCCGGTGGCTGGACCGCCGTCATGGTCGCCTTGCGCCCCTGGGTGCGGTGGAAGGCAAGAAGGTCCTCGATGTTCACGTCTGCCACGCCGTCGCCGTAGGTGAAGCAGAAGGTGCCGTCGAGGTGCTCACGGACCCGCTTCAGCCGACCGCCGGTCATGCTGTCGATGCCGGTGTCGACCAGGGTGACCCGCCAGGTCTCGGTCCGCGCGCGGTGTACCTCGACCGTTCCCTTGGCGAGATCGAAGGTCACGTCGGAGGTCCGCAGCGCGTAGGTGGCGAACCAGTCCTTGATGACCTCCTGCTTATACCCGCAGCAGATGACGAAGTCGTCGACTCCGTAGGAGGAGTAGGTCTTCATGATGTGCCAGAGGATGGGGTAGCTGCCGACCTCGACCATCGGCTTGGGCCGCAAGGCCGTCTCCTCGCTGAGCCTGGTCCCCAGACCCCCGGCCAGAATCACCGCCTTCACCCACGGCTCCTGTCTACGTTCGGCACGCCTGCAGACGGTGGAGCGCCGTGCCTCATGGGTCGCGACGCTATCGCGTCCTGTGGGGTATCGCCGGTGCGAGGTGCCTTTCGGTGAGGAGTTGGCTCTGACCTGAGATCGTCATGATGGTTTAGTGGAGTACGGCGACTAGAGTCATCTCTGCGTCCGGAGTCCGATCCGTGCGCTCGTGGATGGAAACGAAAGGGCGGGCGGCGCGGCCGTGGGCGAACCGACGGGACAAGGTGAGTCGTCCATGCGGTGGGAGCGGCGCAAGCAGATATGGCGACAAGGCTGAACGGGGCCGAGTCTGGCTCCCCTGAGGTGGGCCCTGCCCCGGACGCGGAAGAAGGGCCGCTCAGGCATCTCTGGCTGGTGCGTCTGGCCAGCTGGAATGTCATCGACCAGGTGCTCTCGGCGTTGACCAACATCGCGTTGACCATTGTGGTCAACCACAACGTGGACAAGGCCGGGTTCGGTGCCTTCGCGGCGTCCTTCCTGGTGTTCAGTGTGTGCATCGGCATCGAGCGTGCTCTGGTCGGCCAGCCGATGAGCATCCGCTACAGCGGCGCCAGCGGCACGCGCTTGGACTCGGGTCGATCCCGTGCCCTGGGCACCGCGTTGCTGGTCGGCCTGGCTGGTGCCGCCGGATGCATCGTCGCCGGGCTGGCGCTCGGCGGCCGACTTGGTCCAACCCTGATCGCGACCGGCGCGGTGATGCCGCTGCTGCTGCTCCAGGACGCCTGCCGGCTGATCTTCTTCGCCCGCTCCGAGGCCAAGCTGGCCGCGGCCAACGACGCCCTGTGGGGCGTCGTCCAGTTCATCGGCATCACCGTGGTCGTCCTGGCCGGCAAGGCCTCCGCCCCCGCGTTGGTGCTGGTCTGGGGACTGGCCGCGGGGGTCTGCGTCGTCGTCGCCCTGATCCAGCTCCGGGTGGTGCCCAACGTGCGCGGCGTCGGTTCCTGGATGGGCGAGCACCGGGACATGTCCGGCTACCTGCTCGCCGAATACCTCCTCGGCGCAGGTGCCTTCCAGGGCGGCATCCTGGTGGTCGGGGCGCTCCAGGGCGGTCCGGAGGGCCTGGCCATCATCGGTGCGTTCCGCGCGGCCCAGGTCGTCCTCGGGCCGCTCAACATGCTGGGCACCGCGCTGCAGACCTTCGCCCTGCCCGAATTGTCCAAGCGCGACTGGCTGACCAGGCGGCAGCGGTGGAAGGTGGCGGTGCTGATCGGCGGCTTCATGGCTGCGGTCGCCGCCAGCTACGCCGTCCTGCTTCTCCTGCTCCCGCACGGGGCCGGGGCGCTCGCCTTCCGGGACAGTTGGGACGGCGGGAGGGCGGTGCTGCTGCCCCTGGCCACCGGCACCGTGTTCTGGGCGCTGTGGCAGGGGTGCACGATCGTGATCTATGCGATGGGGCTGGCCCGCCGCGCGTTCTGGATCATGGCGGTGGAGGCCCCGCTGGTGTTCGCGCTGATGATCGGCGGCGCCGAGCTGAGTGGCGCCCAGGGTGCGGCGTGGGGGATGTGTCTGGTGCAGGTCTCGTCGCTGCCGCTGTGGATCTGGACGCTCAGGCTGGTGCTGAAGGACCCGGGCCGCCACGCCGGGGGCCGCGTGCCGACACCTTTGGCCGAGTGATGGTGACCGCGCGCACGGCCGGATAGCCGGCCAGCAGCGTGCCGACCGGGAGCACGCGGTACCCATCGGCGCTCAGATCGTCCAGGATGCGTCGGGTCACCTCGCCGCGCGAGAACGTCGGCCGGGGCAGGTTCGCGTCATCCGTGTCGTCGGTGGTGTCGTGCAGCAGCAGGACGGCGCCGGGGTGGATCGCCGACACCGCACGCCGGGCAACGGCCTCGGCGGAGTCGTCCAGCCAGTCCTGGGCCCACGCCGTCCAGAAGACGACGTCCATCCGCAGCAGCCGGGCGGTGAGGAACTGGGCCATCCCCTGGATGCCGTAGGTGGGCCGGTACATTCGCAGCCGCTGGCCGGTGACTGCCTCCACCCGTTGCTTCGCCTCGCGGACGGCACGCGCCGCCTCCCGCCCGGACACGGTGGTGAGCAGGGTGTGGTCCACGCCGTGCAGGCCGATCTCGTGTCCTTCGGCCAGCATGCTGCGCAGCAGCTCCGGGTTGCGCTCGGCGGCCTCGGCGAGCACGAAGAACGTGGCGTGGACGCCGTGCGCCCGCAGCTCCCGGAGCACCTGCGGGGTGCTCACCGGATCGGGGCCGTCGTCGTAGGTGAGGGCGATGACCCGCTCGTCGGTGTGCACCCGCATCGCCGAGCTCAGCGAGAGCAGAGGCCAGCGCCCCCAGCGCAGCAACCGGTCGGGGGCGGGCAGTGGGCGGGGTCCGGGATCGTCGTGCCCTCCCAGGTCACGGGCCCGACGCAGCAGTGGGGCGCGGAGCGGGGAGGCGGACACGCGCCCAGGTTACGATAGTCGCCCGTTCGACGAGGGGACGGCGACAGATGACCGAGACGGGGGACCCGCGGGCGGTGCCACCGATCCAGTTGAGCGTGCTGATCGCCTGCCTGAACGCCGAGCGAACCGTCGGTGCGCAGCTGGAGGCCCTGGCTAGCCAGGATTGCCCGGTTCCCTGGGAAGTGATCGTCTGCGACAACGGATCGGTCGACGGGACCGCCGCGGTCGTGGAGCGCTACCGGGAGCGGTTGCCCGTCCACGTGGTCGATGCCAGTGCGCGGCGCGGGCCGGGCGCGGCGCGCAACATCGGAGCCCGAGCGGCGCGGGGTGCCTGGCTCGCCTTCTGCGATGCCGACGACGTGGTGGCGCAGGACTGGCTCACGACCCTGTGCGCCGCCCTCGGCGCCCACGTCTTCGTGGCCGGGCGCTTCGAGGGAGAGCGGCTCAACGGCGCGCGGGCCCGGCGTGCCCGCCCGCTCGATCAGCAGGCCGGGCTGCAGCGGGGCCCGGACGGCGGCCTGCCCCATGCGGGTGCCGGGAACATGGGGATCCATCGTGAGGTGTTCCAGGGGGTCGGCGGTTTCGATCCCGACGTCGACTGCCTGGAGGACACGGATCTGTGCTGGCGGGTGCAGCGCACCGGAGTGCCGCTGGAGTTCGTGCCCGGCCTGATCGTGCACGTCCGGCTCCGCTCCACGCTGGGCGGGATGTTCCGCCAGGGCTACGCCTACGGACGCGCGCATGCGGTGCTCGACGCCCGACATGCCAC
>JBAPWU010000413.1:0-3069 GCA_049283855.1 Kineosporiaceae bacterium | reverse complement strand
GCGTGCGCCCTGGACTCGGCCAGCACTTGGTCGGCATTCCGCCGCGCGGTTCCCACCAGGCCCTTGGCGTGCTCGTCCGCGTCCCGACGGACCGCCTCGGCCTGCTCGACCGCCTTGGCTGCCCGCTGCTCGGCGGCCGCGGCCCGCTGCTCGGCCTCGGCCACCAGCTGGGTGGCCTGGCCGACCGCCTGCTCGTGACGCTCGGCGTCGATCCGCTCGGCCTCCTCGCGCCGGGCGGCCAGCATGACCTCCAGGTCGGTGGTCATCTGCTCGACCTTGGAGCGGGTCTCCTCGTGCAGCGAGGCGGCCGCGGCGCGCAGGTCGTCGGCCTCCTTCTTCGCGGTGGCCCGGTGGTCGTCGACGTCCCGCTTGGCGGCCGCCCGCAGCTCGGTGACCTCACGCTCGGCGGTGGCCCGCAGGCGTGCGAGCTCGCGGTCGACCGTCGTCCGCTTCTCGCTGGTCTCGTGCTCGGTGACCGACTTGAGCTTGGCCGCCTCGCGCTCGGCGACCGCGAGCATCTCCTCGGCCTTGCGCGTGGCCGTGGCCACGATCTCCTCGGCCTCGGTGGTCGCGTTCTGACGCACCTCGGCGCTCTCGCGCTGGGCGCCGGCGGTGAGCTCGGCCGACTCGTTCTGGGCCGCGGCGCGCAGCTGCGCGGCCTCGACCCGGGCCTGGGCGAGCGCCTCGTCGGCGTCCTTGGTGGCGGCGGCGATGACGTCGCTGGCCTGCTCCTCGGCGAGCCTGAGCAGCTGCTCGATCCGCGCGCCGAGGCCGCTGTAGGACGGTCTCTCGACCTCACGCAGCTGGCGATGGGCCTCGGCCACCTCGCCGGACAGCTTCATCGCGCGGGCGTCGACCTCCTCGACCCGGGCACGAGCGTCGCGAAGCTGGGCCTCCAGGGCACCGATGCGTTCGTCGACCTGGGCCTTGTCATACCCGCGCATGACGATCTGGAACGGCAGGTGGTTCTGGTCGCCGGCCACTATCGAGACCTCCTCAGGCCCCGCGGGGCCTACTACACGTCACGGAATCTCATGATTGCATCGATGTGCCGGTCACGGAGAGCCACATCCCAGACTCCCAGCTCGGGTCCCGGCGCCAAGCAGAGTACCCCGACCTTGCCCTGGTGCAGGGTGCGATGCACGTCAAAAGCAACCTGAGGGGCTAGTACAAATAGGACGGTCTGGACAGGGCCGGATGGATCAACCCTATCGCTGTCAGATTGTTGCCCGCCTATGACTCTGTGTAGTCGGCAAGGAGGGTCCGATGATCCGCTTGAGATGCATCCAAAGGGGTCTATCATCGTGCGAATGCCCGAAACCGGACGCCGAGGCGCAGGTGACGATGACCCCGCCCCGACCCGCCACGAGCGCGCCGGCCCCGAATTCAGTGGGCAGGCTCGGCCGAGGGCTCGACGAGCTCGACCAGGACGCCGCCGGCGTCCTTGGGGTGCACGAAGTTGATCCGGCTGTTCGCCGTTCCGCGCTTGGGCAGCTCGTACAGCAGGCGGACGCCGCGCTCGCGCAGGGTCGCGCACACCGCGTCGATGTCCGTGACCCGGTAGGCCAGCTGCTGCAGGCCCGGCCCGCTGCGGTCGAGGAACTTCGCGATCGTCGAGGCCGGGGTCAGCGGCGCCAGGATCTGGATGCACGATCCGGAGTCGCCGACGGCCATCATCGCCTCGTGGACGCCCTGCTCCTCGTTGGTCTCCTCGTGCACCAGGGTCATGCCCAGCACGTCGCGGTAGAGCGCGACGGCGGCATCGAAATCGACCACGGCCACCCCGACGTGGTCGATCGCCGTGAACAGTCCGGTCAGGGCAGGGGCACTGGGTTCCGCCATCCCCCCAGGCTAGGGGCGCACCGCCGCTCGACAACGGCGCCGAATGTGAGGACCACCACGGCCCACCCACCCCCCACCGGGGCGAGAGAATGTGCCGCATGAGCCCTGCAGCCACGTCCGTCATCCTCGCCGGCGCCCGGACGCCGATCGGCCGGTTCCTCGGCGGCCTGAGCAGCCTGAGCGCGCACGAGCTCGGCGGTGTCGCGATCGCCGGCGCACTGCGCCGCGCCGGACTCACCGGGGCGGACGTCGACCAAGTGATCATGGGCCAGGTGCTCACCGCGGGCGCCGGTCAGATCCCGGCCCGCCAGGCCGCGGTCGCCGGCGGCATCGGCATGAGCGTGCCCGCGCTGACCGTGAACAAGGTGTGCCTGTCCGGCACCGCGGCGATCGGGCTGGCCGACCAGCTGATCCGGCTCGGCGAGGCCGGTGTGGTGGTGGCCGGCGGTCAGGAGTCGATGTCCCGGGCGCCGCACCTGCTGCGCACCTCGCGGACCGGGCACCCCTTCGGCGATCTGCCGCTGGCCGACCACATGGAGCGCGACGGCCTGTGGGACTCCTTCACCGACGCCGGGATGGGCCCGCTGGCCGAGTCCGGCAACCACGGCCCGGCGCTGGCCACCCGCGAGGCGCAGGACGCCTTCTCCGCCCGCTCCCACCAGCAGGCGGCCCGGGCCTGGGACGAGGGCCTGATGGCCGACGAGGTGGTGCCGGTCAGCGTTCCCCGGCGCCGGGGCGAGCCGCTGCTGGTCGAACGGGACGAGGGGATCCGCCCCGACACCACGGCCGAGACGCTCGCGGCGCTGCGCCCGGCGTTCACCCCGGACGGAACCATCACCGCGGGGTCCGCCTCGCAGATCTCGGACGGCGCCGCCGCCGTCGTGATCACCAGCCGGGAGCGTGCCGAACGGGAGGGGTGGCCCTGGCTGGCCGAGATCGTCTCCTACGCCACGGTCGCCGGTCCTGACTCCACCCTGCAGGTGCAGCCGGCCAACGCGATCGCGGCGGGCTGCGCCAAGGCCGGGATCACGCCGTCCGCCCTCGATCTGGTGGAGATCAACGAGGCGTTCGCCGCGATCGCGATCGCGGCCACCGCGTTGCTCGGGCTCGACCCGGACCGGGTCAACGTCGACGGCGGGGCGGTTGCCCTGGGCCACCCGATCGGCATGTCCGGGGCACGGCTGACCCTGCACCTGGCGAGGGCGCTGGCCCGCCGCGGGGGCGGGG
>JBAPWU010000412.1:0-8649 GCA_049283855.1 Kineosporiaceae bacterium | reverse complement strand
GGTGGCGCGGCGGTGATGCTCCGTGCGGGGTCAGTCGCTGCCACGCAGGATGGCCAGCAGGCGCAGGATCTCGAGGTACAGCCAGACCAGGGTGACCACGAGGCCGAAGGCCGCGGTCCACGCGTAGATCTTCGGGATGCCGTTGCGGATGCCCTGCTCGACGAAGTCGAAGTCGAGCACGAGGAAGAACGAGGCCAGCAGCACCCCGAACACGCTCAGCGCGATCGGCAGCAGGCCGCCGCCGCCGTAGACGCTGCTCCACCAGCCGAGCATCACGCCGAGGAAGTGCACCAGGCCGAAGATCATGTAGCCGACGCCGGCGATCATCAGGGTCTTCTGGAACCTGGGCGAGTTGCGGATCACGCCGGTCTTGTACAGACCGAGCATCGCGGCGAAGGCACACAGGGTGCCCACGACGGCGTGCACGACGATGTCGCTGCCACCGGTGAACCGCGCATACACGGCGCTGATGCCACCGACGAAGACGCCCTCGACCAGGGCGTAGGCGAACATCAGCGGCGGGCTGGGCAGCTTCTTGAACTGGGCCACCATCGCCAGCACGAACCCGATCAGGCCGGCCCCGATCACCACGCCGAACTGCGAGGGCTGGACCAGCAGGTAGGTGGGGGCGGCGGTCAGCAGCAGCGCACCGAACAGCATGGCGGTCCGCATGACGACGTCATCCAGCGTCATGCGGTTGGTGTCCACCGAGGTGGCGGACGGCGCGCGGTACTGCTGCTCCAGCTCGGAGGCGGACGGCGTGCGGGCATCGAAGGTCGCATACCCGCCGCGCTGGAAGCCCTCCGTGCGGTTGAAGACGGGGTTGCGGCTCTCCATCGGTCCCTCCTGGGATCGAGAAAACAGGTCAGTGGTACTCACCGTAATGCCGGACGGGGCCGATTAGTTCCGCAGGGTCACGTCGTCGACCATGACCGACTTGGCGCCGACGTTCGCCCCAGCCCGGTTTACCGACACGAACACCTGCCCGGCCGCGGTGACGCCGGTGTCGGTATCGGTCGAGCGCCAGGTGCCGGGTTCGGCCTGGCCGTCGGTCCAGATCCGGAACTGGATCGTCGAACCGACCACCCGTAGCCGCAGCCACTGCGTGGCCGTGCTCACCGACTGGGCGCCCGAGACCGTGCGCAGCGTGCTCAGGGTGCCGTTGACGTTCTTCTGCACGGTCACCGAGGAGGACGAGGACGTCAGCTGCACCCCGTACCCGCTGCGCGGCCGGTAGGTGTTCTGCCAGCCGCCCGACCCGCGCAGGCACACGGTGAGGTAGGCGCCAGGAGTGGCCGCCGACCAGCGGTAGGAGAGCAGCAGGTCCGCGTCGCTCTGCGCCGCGGTGGTCAGCTGCGCCCGCGCCGACGCCCCGCTGACGTCGTCGATCGCCAGTCGGCCGGACTGCCCGGCCACCGCCGCCGACCCGTTGGTCGCGCTGGTCAGCCACGGCGCACTCCACGCCGACCCGTCGGCGGCGGTGAAGGTGTCGCTGAACACCACCGAGGGGTCGCTCGCGGTGGTCGCGGTCACCGGCTCGGAGTCCGGGCCGGCGTTGCCTGCGGCGTCCACCGCGTGGACGGCGTACCCGTAGGCGGTCCCGGGAGCCCGGTTGGTGTCGGTGAAGGTCGGGCCGGGCACCACCGGGCCCACCGGGGCGCCGTCCCGGCTCACCACGTAGCCGGCCACGGCCCGGTCGTCGGTGGCCGGCGACCAGGCCAGACTCACCGACGTCGCGGTCGTGCCGGTCACGGTGAGTCCGCCGACCTGGGAGGGGGCGACGCCGTCCGCGGGCACCTCGACGCTCACCGGCCCCGAGACGCCGACGTTGCCGGAGGTGTCGGTGGCCCGGGCGGTGAGGGTGTGGGGGCCCACCGCGTTCGCCGTCCAGGTCACCGCGTAAGGGGGCTGGGTCGCGGCACCCACCGCGGAGCCGTCGACCAGCAGCTCGACCCGGGCGATCGCCGCGTCGTCGGCGGCGTCGATCGTGACCGCGACCTGGCCCCAGACCGGGGCACCGCCGGAGGGGGAGGTGATCGTCGCGGTCGGGGGCACGGTGTCCGGAGCGCTCACCACCATCACCGGGGTGGACGCCGAGCGGTTTCCGGTGGCGTCGACGGCCCGCACCCAGTACTGGGCCGGCAGCAGCGGTTCGGGGTCGGTCCAGGTGCGCGAGGTGGTCGTCGCCATCACCCGGTCGTCCCGCAGGACCTCGTAGCGGACCTGTCCGGCGTCGCTCGCGGCACCCCAGGTGAGCCGGACGCCGCTCCCCTGGACCGCAGCGGTCAGGGCGGCCGGTGCGGTGGGGGCGGTGGTGTCGCGCGGGCAGACCTTGCCGAACCCACCGAGCCACTGGTACTCGGTGCCCTTCCACGATCCGCGGACGAGGTCCCCGCCGAACCACAGACACCCGTTCGGGTCCTTGCGCAGTGCCCACGGACCCATGTCGTTGCGGCCGTTGAGGCCGGAGATCAGGAAGTCCGGCAGGTAGGCGCCGGACTGGGCGTCCCAGGCCCCGATGAACCGGATGTTGTCGACGTCGGACGCGGAGGGGATCGGCGAGGTCCAGTTGGTGGTCTCGGAGTAGGCGTAGTGCAGGCAGTGACAGGAGGCGTAGACCACCCCGTCGACCACGGCCAGGGCCTGGAAGTCGCCGCCGTTGCGGGTGATGTTGCTGTTGCGCACGGCGTACGCGTCCCGCGAGTAGCGGGAGAGGATGTGCTCCGAGCCGCCCTGCCAGACGTGGTCGCCGACCTCGAGGATCGTCTGCTGATAGGTCTTGGTCCCCGATCCGATCGAGGGCACCCACGGGGTGAGCCCGGGCACGAGTGCCGCACCGGTCGCGGTGGACAGGGTCGCCTGCTTGGGCGAGGGGGTGAAGTTCACGGTGTCGAACTGCCCCACGGCATAGACCCGGTCGCCGCGCTCGCTGGCGTCGAGTTCGTAGACGCCGCCGTCGAAGTGGGGCTTCCAGGTCGGGTCGGGTGCGCCGGTCGCCACCGAGACCCGGGAGCCGCCGCTCAGGGTGAGCACCGGGCCGAGCGGGGACCCGCCCACGATCTGGGAGAACCGGCCCCCGACGTAGATCCACCCGCCCTGCACGTCGAGGCCCCGCACGATCGGCGCGTTGGTGCTGGGCTGGGTCACGGAGGCCTGCCAGCCCGGGACCAGGGCGCCGGTGATCGGGTCGAGCGCGGCCAGGGCGCTGGTGTTCGGGGCGCCGTTGACGCTGCTGAACTGCCCGCCGACGATCAGTCGGCCGTCCGGGGTGGCGGTCAGCGCCCAGACCATGCCGTTCAGGACCGGGCGGAAGGTCGAGATCCACTCGCCGGTGGCGATGTCGAAGGCCGCGAGGTAGGACTGTTCGACCTTCTCCCCCGGCGCGGGATTGGCTCCCTTCTGCACATACTGGAACTTCCCGCCGACGAAGGCGCGCTGACCCACGAAGGCGATGTCCTCGACCTCCATGTTCAGCTCGCCGGTGCCACCGCCGACGACCCCGGAAACCCCCCAGGCCAGGCTCTCGGTGGTGTTCTGCATCAACGCATGAACCGTGCTGGCGGGGGTTCCGGACGGTGCAACTGCCGGATAGTGCGGGGACGTCACCCGGGGGCGGATGAAGACCTGGGCGAACGGGATGGCCATGTTCTCGGTGGAGTATTCCCACAGGTAGCTGGTCGCATTGTTGAACCCGCTGATCTGGTTCCCGAAGGCGAAGCCGCGCTGATAGTTGTGGGCCGCCACGTCCGTGGTGGTCATCCGCAGGTACTGCTGGTTGGCGGCCGAGGTCCAGCTCTGGGTGCTCGCCGCGGCGTAGCCGATCCCGTCGGCCGTCACCGACGACAACCGGATGCCGCCGCCGAACGACCAGGTCCACCTGTCCCGAGGCTGCAGGCGCAGGCGCAGCTCCTGCCAGGCGGTTCCGTCGACGTCCTTGGCCCGGACCACCCGGATCCCGTCGGTCAGCGCGTCCAGGCGCTGGCCGCCGAGGAGCCCGTCGATGGTCTCGGCCGGCAGGGCGGCAGGCGTGAAAGCCGCCGTGCCGGAAGGAGTGCCCCAGATGTCGCTGGGCTGACCCTGGCCGTTGTGCGCCCAGTTCCACCCCTGGCGGCCCCGGCCGACCAACACCCAGCCGCCACCGTCGGTGGTCATGTCGCAGTAGAACTGCTGCGGCGCGATCAGTTCCGGGGTCTGCAGCCAGTAGACGCCCGAGGCGACACCGGGAGTGGCCTGCACGAGCTCCCAGCAGGACGCCGCGGCGCGGGTCGAGGTCGATCCGTCCCGCACGACCTCGTCGACGGCCGAGGCCGCCGAGGCATGCCCCAGGGTCAGCGCCGCGGCCACCAGGGTTGTCGTCCCGAATGCTGCGAGAGCCCGCCTGAACCGCATGAAGGGAAACCAGCCTCTCGCCCGTCGCGCACCGCTCGCCGAGACGCCGTCGGTGCGCCTGGTCAACACAAAGTAACGAGGGCGCGCCCGGGCGAACAGCAATCGCGCAACAGTTCCCCCGATTGGATTACCTCAGCGTGAGCACGGAGTAATCGGCCATTCAATTCACTCACCCGGAGTACATGCCGGGACCGGCCGCGGAAACATGTGTCACGCTGGTCGCACCACGACATCCATTGACTCCCCCGAGGACCACATTCACGTGCCGAGTCACTCCTCCCCCGAGCATTCCCCGGCCGATATCACCGCGTTCCGGCGGATATCCCTGACCATTGCGGCGGCGGTGGCGATGGCCGTGCTGACCGCCTGCTCCGGGACCTCCCCTGCCGGGGCCACGTCGCCCGGCTCGGGTGCCTCGGGTGGCTCGGGTGGCACCGGGTCCGGCGCTGGGGCGAGCGCCACCGGCCCGGGTTCGGCCTCCACCACGCAGCCGGCCCCCCGCCAGTCCCCCCTGGCGACCCCGAGCGAGGAGGGGGTGCGGGCCGTGCTCGGCGCGTTCGAGGCGATCGACGCGCACGGCCCGTACCGGATCACCATGACCACCGGCGGGGAACGAGCCTTCCTGGACGTCGTCCCGCCCGGTAGCGCGCACTACTACGTGCGCGCCGGTGCGACCGTGGGTGAGGAGATCGAGGTCGACGGGGCGGTGTGGATCCGCGGCGCGGACGGTCGGTGGACGCCGACCGACGGGATGACCCAGACCGCGCCCCGGCTGACCGTGGCCGACATCGCCCACGCCAGTCAGACCGGGCAGAGCACCGCCGGAGCACGGGCCTATCGCACCTACCGGCTCACCGGGTCCTGGCACGACGAGCCCCTCGCCGCCACGGCCGAGGTGTGGGCGGACCGGCCGCAGCTGCGCCAGGTGCGGCTGGTCACCTCCGCCGGCACCACCGACTACGCCTTCGACTACACCGCCCGGCCGACCATCACCGCACCCACCCCCTGAGCCGGACTCACCGCGGACGCCGTCGGCGCGGCCTGCGGCGAGGGGTCTGCGTCGAGGGGCCTACGTCGGGCGCCCCATCGCGGTCGGGCGGCTGACCGGCCGGCCACGGGCGTAGACGGCGCGGATCCGGTGGATCGCGGCGGGGTCGGTGAGTGGGTCGCCGTCGATGACGAGCAGGTCGGCGTCGAAGCCGGCGGCAAGCCGTCCCTTGCGGTCACCCAGGCCGATCACTCGCGCGGCGAGCGAGGTGGTCGTCCGCAGTGCCTCCAGCGGGGTCAGTCCGACCTCGCCGAGCTGGGTGACCGCCGTCCGGACGATGTCGTGCGGTTTGACCGGGGCGATCCCGGCGTCGGTGCCTGCCACCACCACGGCGCCGAGCTCGACCATGCGCCGCGTGTTGGCGATGATCGTCGGGATTCGGGCCAGGACCCCTGGCGGGGGCGTGATCCCGGGGGGCGGGGGGAGCATGCCAGCCGTTGCTCCGACCACGACCCCCCGATCGGCGATCGCCCGCATCAGGTCCGGCCGGTCATCCACCCCATCGGCGCTCCAGAAGCTGACGTGCTCCATCCCGTCGACTCCCGCCGCGAGACAGTTCTCGATGGCAGCGGTGCCATGGGCGTGCGCCGTCAGTGCGAGCCCCACCTGGTGCGCCTGCTCGACCGCTGCGGTCAGCACGTCCCGGGCGAACTGGGCGTCCTCCTGGCGCGTGCCAGGTGTCATCGTGCCGCCGCTGGACATCACTTTGATCACGTCACAGCCCCGGGCGGCGTGGTCCCGGACGGCTACCCGGACGGCCTCGATGCTGTCGGCCACGTCCCCGCCCAGGAAGTGGCAGTGCCCGAGCGGGGTGGTGATCGGTGGCCCCGCGGCCACAATCGTGGGCTGATCCGCCCGCCCCCGCAGCCCCAAGGACAGGTAGCCCCGGTCGCCCAGGTCGCGCACGGTGGTCACCCCGCCGGCCAGTGCCGCGCGACCGGCGGCGATCATCGCCGCTGTGGCCGCCTCGTCGTCGCGGCCGGCCAGGGCGGCGACCGGATCCGCGGAGGCGTCGAAGGCCAGGTGGACGTGCGTGTCGACCAACCCGGGCAGCAGGGTCGCGCCCGCGAACTCGACGACCTCGGCGTCCGGCGGCGGGTCGCCGTCCAGGACCGCAGTGATCGCCTGGCCCTCGATCACGACGACCGGGCGTGCACCGCCCCACACCTCGCGGCCGTCGAAGAGCCGCGCCCCCCGCACCGCGAGCCTCCGGGGG
This sequence comes from Kineosporiaceae bacterium, assembly GCA_049283855.1. Taxonomy (GTDB): domain Bacteria; phylum Actinomycetota; class Actinomycetes; order Actinomycetales; family Kineosporiaceae; genus JADJPO01. The sequence continues at coordinate 1,996 of JBAPWU010000412.1, read as the reverse complement.
CGCTCCGCCACCACGCCCCGCCTGCTGTCTGCTCCCTCACCCATCGGATCTCCTCCCGAACCTCATGCCTCCAGACCGGCGGCCCCTGCGGCGAGGACCCGCGGCCGCGACCGGTGCGTCCATCGTGGGGGCGCCCGCCACCTCGGTCACATCGAGTTGTCGTACGCGTGGACGATCTCTCGCCACGAGGGATTGGTCAGCCACCGGCTTCCCACCCGCACCGTCGGAGAGATCTCGTTGCCGCCGTTGATCTCCCGTACGCGTGCGGCGCCAGCCTCGTCGGTGGCGGTCATGTCCGGGCCTGCCCGCCGAGCGGGGTGGCGCGTTCCGGCGGCTGCCTGCGCAGGGTCAGGTCCGCCTCGAGGTCGAGGTACCGGCCGATGACGAACGTGGGGGCCTTGATCCCGAGCGGCAGCCGGTCCAGCCGGCCGGACACCCGGATCCTCACCTCGGCCCCGGCCTCGGCGACCGTCTCGGCAGTCAGGTCGAGCGGCGCGCGCATGCCCCGGGCGAGGACGCCGGCCCGCGCCGTGCAGCCGGTCGGTGTCGACGTCGCGGCCTCGACCTCGACCCGCACCGACGGGAAGGCAGCCGCGTCGAGAAACCGAGGCTTGCGCAGGTCCCGGTCACGGTGGCTGTTCCCCGTCGCGATCCCGGGCGCCGAGAGGCTGATCCACGCGTCGGTGACGGTGCCGTCGTCGGCGACGACCACCGTGCCTGCTTCGATCGGCATCGAGCCGTGGACCGTCGTCACGAGCTTGTCGCGGACGTGGAAGCGTGCCTCGCTGTTCTCGACGACCACGGACCACCGGCCCGCCGACGCAGCCTGAGACCGGGCCTGCGCCGGCGTGGGCTGCGCGGTCCGGTTCGACGGTGCGCTGCTCATCGGTCGGCTCCCGTCAGCAGGCCCGCCAGGGGACCGAAGACGTCCGAGGTGGAAAACCGGTCGACCCGGCTCGGACCTGACAGGAGGGCCGGGTCCTCGCCCGGCAGGAGCTCGGAGGTCATGACCAGACGCTGCAGGGCATCGAGGTCCGAGGCGTCGTGAGCGAGAACCACGACGCACTCGGCGCCGTCGGGGCCGAGGCCATGGAAGGCGCCGAGCAGGCGGGTCCGCAGCTCGGGGTCCGACTCGATCAACGGCGCGATCCGCTCGCGGCTCGCTCGGGTGGACGCCTCGACGGCCTCGGCGCTGCGGGGGCCGTCGAACAACATGATCTGGACGTGCATGGTGACTCCCTGATGGCGGGTGGCCCCGGCGGGGCGTGTACCGCGATCGTGCGCCGCGCGAGGCGGTCTCGGCCTCAGTGCTGCCACGGAGCGCGGCACTGAACTGGGGGCGAGGCGATACCGAGGGCGTGATGCACGAGCACGGCACCTGAGGCCGCACACGTCGCAGGAGCGGGTACCCCCGGCGGGACTCGAACCCGCACTGGAGCGCTTTTAAGGCGCCTGCCTCTGCCATTGGGCTACGGGGGCGTCGGCGCATCCAGAGTAGTGACGGCGGGCAGCGGTCGGGCGGCGGCGGCGAGCGCGGCGTCCAGCATCGGCTCGGTCAGCCGCCCGGTGAAGGTGTTCTGCTGGCTGACGTGGAAGCTGCCGACGAGGCGCACCGGGGTGTCCCCGGGACGGTCGAGCACCGCCTCGGCGCCGTGCCCGAAGCGGGGACGCGGTGAGGGCACCGCCCACCCCAGCCGCAGCGCGCAGGCCAGGCTCGCCTGCCAGGCGAAGGCGCCCAGGGCGAGGACGGCGCGCAGGGTGGGCTGGAGCAGTCTCACCTCCCGGTCCAGCCAGGGCGCGCAGGTGTCGCGCTCGGCCGGGGTCGGGGCGTTGCCGGGGGGCGCGCACCGGACCGCGGCCGCGATCCGGGAGCCGAGCAGATGCTGACCGTCGGCGGCATGCACGCTGAGCGGCTGCGTGGCCAGCCCGGCCCGGTGCAGCGCGGCGAAGATCCAGTCGCCGGACCGGTCGCCGGTGAACACCCGCCCCGTGCGGT
>JBAPWU010000411.1:0-1907 GCA_049283855.1 Kineosporiaceae bacterium | reverse complement strand
GCCGGTGACACCCCGCCGGCGAACGCCGCCGAGGCGGAGCAGAACCTCACCCTCTACGGCCTGGTCGGCCTGCACGACCCGCCGCGCACCGACGTGGCAGCGGCGCTCGCCGCGTGCCGCACCGCCGGGGTCCGCGTCGCCATGATCACCGGTGACCACCCGGTCACCGCGTCGGCGATCGCCCTCCAGGTCGGCCTGCGCCGCGAGGACGACCCCGTCGTCCTCGGCGCCGACCTGCCACACGACGACGCCGCGCTCGGTGCCCTGCTCGACCACGACGGCATCGTCGTCGCCCGGGTCTCACCCGAGGACAAGCTGCGGATCGCCCATGCCCTGCGGGGCCGGGGCCACGTGGTCGCGATGACCGGCGACGGCGTGAACGACGGTCCCGCGTTGCGCGAGGCGGACATCGGGATCGCGATGGGCCGCTCCGGGACGGACGTCGCCCGCGAGGCCTGCGACCTGGTGCTGCTCGACGACCACTTCGCCTCCGTGGTGGCGGGCATCGAGCAGGGTCGCGCGACGTATGTCAACGTGCGCCGCTTCCTCACCTACCACCTGACGGACAACGTGGCCGAGCTCGCCCCGTTCCTGGTCTGGGGGCTGTCGGGCGGCCGCTTCCCGCTCGCGCTCGGCGTGCTGCAGATCCTCGCGCTCGACATCGGCACCGACACCTTGTCGGCCGTCGCCCTGGGCGCCGAGCCGCCCGCGGCACACGTGCTGGAGCGTCCTCCGATCTCCGGGAGGCTGCTCGACCGATGGGTGCTCCGGCGCGCCTTCGGTCTGCTGGGGCCGGTCGAGGCGGTGATGGGGCTATCGGCGTTCGTGGCCACCTTCGTCGCGGCGGGCTGGCGCCCCGGTGAGGAGTTCCCGACCGGGCCGACCCTCGCCGCGGCCTCGGGCGCGACCTTCCTCACCGTGGTGCTCGCCCAGGCCGCCAACGCCTTCGCCTGCCGCAGCTCGACCCGCACCCCCGCCTCGCTCGGGTGGTTCACCAACCGCCTGCTCCCGGCGAGCGTGGCCGCCGCGCTGGCGTTCTGCCTGCTGGTGCTGCTGGTTCCGCCGATCGCCGATACCCTCGGCCAGCGCTGGCCGACGCCCGTCGGCGTGCTGTTCGCCCTCGCCTCGATCGGGGTGCTCCTCGGGGTGGACGCCCTGGACAAACGCCGGCGCCGCCGACCGGTGGCCGCGGGCCTAGCGGCGCCCACCCGGGCAACGGGTTCGCCGACCACGCCGGAAGGAGGCTGAGGCGTCGCATGGCCCCTACGACGCTGCTGGGCATCGACCTGGGCACCAGCTCGGTGAAGGCGATGCTCACCGACCGCGTGGGGGCGGTACTGGCCCAGGCGGACGCCGCCTATCCGGTCGACCGCCCCCACGCCGGGTGGGCGCAGACCGATCCCGGGGCCTGGTGGTCCGCCGTCCGGGATGCCGTGGCCTCGGTGCTCACCCAGGCACCCCGGGCCCGGCCGGCCGGGATCGGGCTCTCGGGACAGATGCACGGGGTCGTCCTGTGCGGCCCCGACGCCGCACCCGTGCGCCCGGCCGTGCTGTGGGCCGATGCCCGGGCCGAGGCCCAACTGGCCGCCTACCGGGCGCTGCCGCTCGACGTGACGGCCCGGTTGGCCAACCCGCTCAGCCCCGGGATGGCCGGTCCGATCCTGGCCTGGCTGCACCAGCACGAGCCGGACGCCGTGGCCGCGGCCCGGCACGCCCTGCAGCCCAAGGACTGGCTCCGGGCGCGCCTGACCGGCGCCGTGGCGGCCGAGCCCAGCGACGCCTCGGCCACCCTGCTCTACGACGTGCTCGGCCGGACCTGGGACGAGGCCGTGATCGCGGCCCTGGGCATCCGCCGCGACCTGCTGCCCGCCCTGGTGGACTTCGCCGGCAGCCGGGCCGGCCTCCTC
>JBAPWU010000410.1:0-5515 GCA_049283855.1 Kineosporiaceae bacterium | reverse complement strand
GTCGGGCTGGACGGCGCGCGCCCGCGCCACCGCATGTGCGACGTCCGCGGGGGTGCTCAGCGGGAGGGCGGCGAGCGGCGCGCCGGTGAACGGGCTGCGGGTGGTGAGCAGTTCGGGCGGGCGACCGTCGGTCCCGGCGACGACCGCGGCGACCAGCTCACGTGCCCGCGCGGGATCCACGGCCCAGGTGGCGGCAGGGTCCGACTCGGGGTCGGCCAGAAGCGGTTCGGGAGGCATACTCGCAGCCTACGTTCGCCCGTGCGGCCTCACCAGGGGCGCAACCGCCCGCCGTCGGTCCGGCGCCGGCCCGGGGGTCAGCTCTAGCTGGTCCAGGCGTCCAGGCGGTGGTGCAGCCCGGCCGCTGCCGCGGCGGCGACGGCCGACGCCGAGTCCAGCCAGTTGCGGAAGTCCAGGCACTCGTCCTCGGTGATCAGTGGTCCCTCGTGGATCTCGGCCGCCTCGGCGGGCATGTCGACCTGCACCGCGGTCACCCCGCCCATCTTCAGCAGTCGGATCACCTCGGCGCCGGCCGGCTTGCGCACCTCGTCCCCGCACTGCGGGCAGACGAAGGCGTAGGAGGAGCGGTCCTTCACCGGATGCACCGTCAGGCTCACCTGGTCGCGCGTCAGCTCGACGTCGCCGCAGCACGGGCAGGTGGCCTTGATGATCGTCATCGGGTGCTCCCAGGGGTGATCCGGTGTCCGAACCCCCTTCGGCAGCCTGGCCGGGACGCTTGAGCCGACCCGCCGGACGCCGCCCGGTCAGGCCAGTGGGACGATCTCCGGTGCACCCATCCGGACGGCGTCCGCGGTCTCGTCGTCGGCCTGCACCTGCGAGCCTCGCTCGGCCTCGACCCGGGCCTTGTAGTGATGCACCTCACGCTCGAGCTGCTCCTGGCTCCAACCGAGCACGCCGGCCATCAGCCGGGCGGCGACCGGCGCCGTCGAGATCCCGCGGTCCCAGGTCTCGATCGAGATCCGGGTGCGCCGGGCCAGCACGTCGTCCAGGTGCCGGGCCCCCTCGTGCGAGGCGGCATAGACCACCTCGGCGGCCAGGTAGTCGTCGGCTCCGGGCAGTGGCCGGGCCAGCTCCGGGTCGGCGGCGCACAGGGCGAGCACCTCGTCGGTGCGCGAGCCGTAGCGCTGCAGCAGGTGCTCGATCCGGGCCACATGCAGGCCGGTCCGGGCTGCGGTGCGGGCCCGGCCGTTCCAGGCCGCCCGGTAGCCCTCGGCGCCGAGCAGCGGCACCTCGTCGGTGCAGCTCGGAGCCACCCGGAAGTCCAGGGCCCGGGCGACCTCGTCGACGGCGTCCGCCGCCATCACCCGGTACGTGGTGTACTTCCCGCCGGCAACGACCACCAGGCCCGGGGCGGGGTGGGCGACGACGTGGTTCCGGGAGAGCTGGGAGGTCTCCTCGCTCTCCCCGGACAGCAGCGGGCGCAGCCCGGCGAACACGCCCTCGACGTCCTCATGGGTGAGCGGGGTGGCCAGCACCGTGTTCACGTGGTCGAGCAGGTAGTCGATGTCCCTGCGGGAGGCCGCCGGGTGGGCCTTGTCCAGGTTCCACTCGGTGTCGGTGGTGCCGACGATCCAGTGCCGCCCCCACGGAATGACGAACAGCACGGACTTCTCCGTGCGCAGGATCATCCCGGTGCTGGACTGGATCCTGTCCTTGGGCACCACGAGGTGGATCCCCTTGGATGCGCGCACCTTGAACTGGCCGCGCTCGCCGACCATCGCCTGGGTCTCGTCGGTCCAGACGCCGGTGGCGTTGACCACCTGCTGGGCCTTGATCGCGAACTCGTCACCGTGCTCGAGGTCGCGCACGGTCGCCCCGACCACCCGCTCCCCCTCGCGCAGGAAGCCGACCACCCGGGTGCGGCTGGCCACCGCGGCGCCGTAGGCGGCCGCCGTCCGCACGATGTTCATGGTGTGCCGGGCGTCGTCCACCTGCGCGTCGTAGTACTGGACGGCGCCGATCAGGGCGTCCTTGCGCAGACTCGGTGCCAGCCGCAGCGCCTGGGTCCGGGTCAGGTGCTTGTGCATCGGCAGGCCCGCGGGAGCCGACCCGGTACGGGCCATCACGTCGTAGAGGGTCAGCCCCGCCGTCACGTACGCCCGCTCCCAGCCGCGGTGCTTGAGCGGATAGAGGAACGACACCGGCCGGGTCAGGTGCGGGGCGAGCCGGGTCAGGATCAGCCCGCGCTCGCGTAGCGCCTCGAGCACCAGCGGGAAGTCGAGCATCTCCAGGTAGCGCAGCCCGCCGTGGATCAGCTTGCTCGACCGCGACGACGTGCCGCTGGCCCAGTCCCGCGCCTCCACCAGTGCCACGCTCAGCCCTCGGGTGGCGGCGTCGAGGGCACACCCGGCCCCCACCACCCCGCCGCCGACCACCAGCACGTCGACGGTCTGGCTGCGCATCGCGGCCAGGGCCTGGGCGCGTTCGGCCGGGCCCAGCCGGCCCGTGGATTCGCTCATCGTTCGGATCATTGCTCGGCCCCGCTCGGACGGTAGTGGGAGACGACGACGTCGACCCGCTGGAACTCCTTGAGGTCGGAGTAGCCGGTGGTGGCCATCGCCCGGCGCAGCGCGCCGACCAGGTTGGTGGTGCCGTCGGCCTGCCGGCCCGGGCCGAGCAGGATCTCCTGCAGGGTGCCCACCGTGCCGACCCTGACCCGCTCCCCCCGCGGCACCAGGGGATGGTGCGCCTCCGGCCCCCAGTGACAGCCGCGACCGGGGGCCTCGGCGGCCCGGGCCAGGGCGGTCCCCAGCATCACCGCGTCCGCCCCGCAGGCCACCGCCTTGACCATGTCGCCGGAGCGGGCCATGCCGCCGTCGGCGATCACGTGCACGTACCGGCCCCCGGACTCATCCATGTAGTCGCGTCGGGCGGCGGCGACGTCCGCGATCGCGGTGGCCATCGGGGCGTGGATGCCGAGGGTCGTGCGGGTGGTGTGGGTGGCCCCGCCACCGAACCCGACCAGGACCCCGGCGGCGCCGGTGCGCATCAGGTGCAGGGCCGCGGTGTAGGTGGCGCAGCCACCGACGATGACCGGCACGTCGAGCTCGTAGATGAACCGCTTGAGGTTGAGCGGCTCGGCCCGGCCGGAGACGTGCTCGGCGCTGACCGTGGTGCCGCGGATCACGAACAGATCGACCCCGGCGTCGACCACGGTCTTCCAGAACTGCTGGGTGCGCTGCGGGCTGAGCGCGCCGGCCACGGTCACCCCCGCCTCGCGGATCTGCTTCACCCGGGCGGCGATCAGATCGGGCTTGATCTCCTCCGCGTAGATCTGCTGCATGCGACGGGTGGCCGCGCCGGGGTCGAGTGCGGCGATCTCGGCCAGCAGTGGCTCGGGGTCCTCGTACCGGGTCCACAGGCCCTCGAGGTCGAGCACGCCCAGCCCGCCGAGCCGGCCGATCGCCACCGCCTGAGCGGGGGACATCGCCGAGTCCATCGGGGCGGCGACCACCGGCAGCTCGAACCGGTAGGCGTCGATCTGCCACGCGACGCTGACCTCTTCGGGGTCACGGGTGCGCCGGCTGGGCACGATCGCCACGTCGTCGAAGGTGTAGGCCCGCCGGCCCCGCTTGCCCCGACCGATCTCGATCTCGTTCACGGCGCCAGGCTATCCACAACCCACGCCGGGGTGGCTCAGCGGCCGGTGTAGTTGGGGGCCTCGACGGTCATCTGGACGTCGTGGGGGTGGCTCTCCTTGAGGCCGGCGGCGGTGATCCGGATGAACCTGCCCCGCCGCTGAAGCTCGGGAACGGTGCGTGCGCCGACGTAGAACATCGACTGGTGCAGCCCCCCGGTGAGTTGGTGGATCACCGCGGAGAGCGGTCCCCGGTAGGGAACCTGACCCTCGATCCCCTCCGGCACGATCTTGTCGTCCCCGACCACATCGGCCTGGAAGTAGCGGTCCCGGGAGTAGGACTTCTTCCCACGCGAGCTCATCGCCGCCACCGAGCCCATCCCCCGGTAGGACTTGTACTGCTTGCCGTTGACCAGCAGCAGCTCACCGGGGCTCTCCTCGCACCCGGCCAGCAGGGACCCGATCATCACCGTGTCCGCCCCGGCCACCAGTGCCTTGGCGATGTCCCCGGAGTGCTGGAGACCGCCGTCGGCCACCACCGGGACCCCGGCCGGACGGCACGCCTGGGCGGCCTCGAAGACTGCCGTCACCTGCGGCACCCCCACGCCGGCCACGACCCGGGTGGTGCAGATCGAGCCGGGGCCGACCCCGACCTTGACCCCGTCCGCACCGGCGTCGACCAGCGCCTGGGCTCCCTCACGGGTGGCCACGTTGCCGGCCAGCACCTGCACATGCCGGGTGGCCGGGTCGGACTTGAGCTGGCGGATCATGTCCAGCATGAGGCGGGCGTGCCCGTTGGCCACGTCCGGGACCAGGACGTCGACCCCCGCCTCGACCAGCGTCGTCGCCCGCTTCCAGGCGTCACCGAAGTAGCCGACCGCGGCGGCGACCATCAGCCTGCCGTCGCCGTCCTTGGTGGCGTGCGGGTACTGCTCGGACTTCACGAAGTCCTTGACCGTGATCAGCCCGACCAGGTGGGTGTCAGGGTCGATGATCGGCAGCCGCTCCAGCTTGTGCCGGCGCAGCAGCATGATCGCCTCGTCGCGGCCGATCCCCTCGGCCGCGGTGACCAGGGGCATCGGGGTCATCACGTCCCGGACCAGGGTCGTGCCCCACTGCGCGATCGGGGTGAACCGCAGATCACGGTTGGTGATGATCCCCAGCAGGGTCATGTCGGCCGCGATCACCGGCAGGCCGGAGACCCGGTAGCGCCCACAGGTCTCGTCGAGCTGCTCCAGGGTGGCGTCAGGCCCGATGGTGACCGGGTTGGAGATCATCCCGGTCTGGGTCCGCTTGACCAGGTCGACCTGGTAGGCCTGATCCTCGATCGACAGGTTGCGGTGCAGCACCCCGATGCCACCCTGGCGCGCCATGGCGATCGCCATCCGGGCCTCGGTCACGGTGTCCATCGCCGCCGACACGATCGGCATCCGCAGCCCGACGGCGCGGGTGAGCCGGGACGACGTGTCGACCTCGCTGGGAACGACGTCGGTCTCGCCGGGCAGGAGCAGGACGTCGTCGTAGGTCAGGCCCGTGACACCGAAGACCACTGCCGGATCGCGCTCAGCCATGGTGGCGATGGTAACGGTGAGTCCTGGATTCGTCGCCGTCGGGTTCGCACCTACGGCGTGGGCGACGGGGCCTCGTCCGGCGGCTGGGGTATCGGGCTCGACTCGGACGGCGAGGGCGACGGGGTCGGGTCCGGGGCCGCGTCGGTGGGCCTGGGCTTCGGCGGCTTCCCGGAGGGTCCCTTGGCGGATCCCTGTCCTTGCCCCGGCCCTGGTCCCTTGGCTGGTCCCTTGGCTGGCCCCTTGGCCGGCTTGGCGGGCGGGGTGCCCTGTCCCTTGGCCGCGGGCGTCCCACCCATGGTGGTGGTCTCGGCAGCGGCCGCCTGGGCAGCCGCCGCGGCCTGGTCGACCG
>JBAPWU010000409.1:0-1688 GCA_049283855.1 Kineosporiaceae bacterium | reverse complement strand
GGCGTACCCGGCGGCCGCGTACGCGGCGGCGACGGAGAGCGAGGCGGCCACCCGGCCCACTGTGGTCAGGGCCGAGACCCAGGAGGTGTCGTGGGTGGCCCGGGCCATCGCGCTCACCGCGTTCAGCAGGGCATCGACCTCGGCCAGGGCGTCGACATGGGCCGGGGGCAGCCAGGGCGCCAACAGCCCGACCAGGGCGCCCGCCGAGGCCGCCCGGTTCAGCGCCGGTGGCAGGCTGCGGGCCTCCTCGACGCTGACCACGGTCGCACTGGGCACCACCGACGGGGTGCGGGGTCCCTCGCTCGCCGCTCCGGAGCCGTTGGCGGCCAGCCTGCGCAGGTCGCACAGCACCGCCCAGGTGCGGTCCAGCAGCAGGTTGGGCTCCTCGGGCGACCTCAGTGCCGAGCGCAGGCTCGCCGCCCGGGCCACGCTGGCCCCGTCCAGAGCATCGACGCGGATCGCGTCCGCCGCCGCGGTGGCCGCGGCCTGGCCCAGCAGGGCGGAGGCCGAACGCACCTGGAGCCGGTCGACGTCGAGCACCGGAAGGCCGTCCGCCGCGTCCAGCCACTCCTGGGCGATCTCGCGGGTGAGGACGGGCAGGGCGCCGAGCAGGTCGATCCCCTCGGGGCGCGCGGCCGCCAGGGCGCGACTGGCCACGACGACCACGCCCTGGCTGCGCAACTGCTCGGCGAGGTCACGCACCTGCTCGGGGTCGGTCGGTGCCACGCTCGGCTCGGTGTCCGGGGCTGCCGGGTCCACGGCGACCTCCTCTGTCACGGTGCGACTGATCCTGACCCGGAGCCGCTCCGGCTCGCGCCTCGCCGCGCCGGTCGCGCGCGCGGAGAGGAGGTGGCCGGGCCCGGCCGGGTCAGGGTGCGAGAGCGGACGCCCAGAGCAGCTGGTCTCCCTCGCATCTGACCTAGAGTAGTCGCCCGATCACTTTTCGCTGATAAGGCGCAACCAACGCAGGTACTCGTGTTCGCCGAGCAACTCGAGCCTGCGCCACAGGGCGCTCGACGGCACGGCCTGACTGGCATGCGCCCGCACTGCCTGGAGCTGCGGTCCCCGGTCCACCGCCACCCGGAGAGCGATCTCCTCCTCGGCGCAGCCGACGAAACCGATCCCCAGCTCGTGCCGGAGGTTCGCGCAGACCCCCGGAGGCAGGGTCCAGGCCAGGACCGGCAGGTTCAGCTGCTCGGCGCACCGCACGGCAGCGGCGGTGGCGGCGATGTGGTCCGGGTGCCCGGTGATCCCCGACGGGTCGAACACCAGCAGGCCGTCGGCACCCCACCGGGCCACCTCGCCGGCCACCTCCTGGGCGAGCGTGTCCGGGTCCTGCGCGGCCAGCCCGCCGTCGGGGTAGTCGCGCAGGGCCACATGCTCCACGGAGAGCAGCCGTGCGGCCTCGGCGAGTTCCCCCTCGCGCAGGATGCGCAGGTCCCCGTCCACGCCGTGCAGGGTGGACGCCTCGCCGTGGGTCAGGCAGAGCACGCCGGTCCGGGCCCCGGCGGCCTGGAACGCCGTGAGGACCGCGCCCAGCACGAATGACTCGTCGTCGGGGTGCGCGACGACGGCCAGCGGACGGCGCCACCGGGGCAGGGCGGGCTCCCCGGCCAGGCACGCCACCGGGAGGTCGAACCAGCGCAGCCGGTCGGCCAGCGCGCCGAGGGCGGGGTGGTGTTCGGGCC
>JBAPWU010000408.1:0-3640 GCA_049283855.1 Kineosporiaceae bacterium | reverse complement strand
CTGCTGGACGACACCGGCGCAGGCATCCTGACCGCCGCGGTGGCGCTGGCACACTGGCACCGGACCCATCCGCGGTGCAGCCGCTGTGGTGAGCCGACCGTGGCGGTGCAGGCAGGCTGGGCGCGCTCCTGCCCGGCCTGCCGGGCCGAGCACTACCCGCGCACCGATCCCGCCGTGATCATGTCGATCGTGGACGACGCCGGCCGGATCCTGCTCGGCCGGCAGGCGGTCTGGCCGGAGAAGCGGTTCTCCACCCTGGCCGGCTTCGTCGAGCCCGGGGAGTCGCTGGAGGCCGCCGTGCGCCGCGAGGTGTTCGAGGAGTCGGGGGTGCGGGTCGGCGAGGTCAGCTATCGGGGCAGCCAGCCGTGGCCGTTCCCGTCCTCGTTGATGCTCGCCTTCAGGGGCCGGGCCACCACCACCGCCACGACGGTGGACGGGGTCGAGCTGGCCCAGGCACGGTGGTGGAGCCGCGAGGAGCTCGCCCTGGACGTGGCCACCGGGGAACTGCTGCTGCCGCCGCCGGTCTCGATCGCCCGGCGCCTGATCGAGGACTGGTTCGGCTCGACGATCCGGGACGGCGGCGGCGCCTGGCGCTGAGGTGGTCAGGCCTCCGGATCGGCGTCCGGGTTCTCGACGCCCTGGGGGTCGGCGGGGCTGGACTCGGCGGACTGGACGGATGGGGCGGACTGGGCTGCCTGGGTGTGCCGCCCCGAAGGGCGGACCGGCCCGGGCAGGTACGCCGTGCGCAGGCCCGCGGTGTACACGTGCGGGGTGCCGTCCGACGGGCTCTGGCCGGCGAGGTCGGTCGAGGAGTCGGAGAAGGCCACGTGCCGACCCCAGGTGGAGATCGCGATCCCGCTCGCCTCGCCGTCCGCCGGGGTGCGTTCGCGGGTGGAACTGACCAGGGCCGTCCCGGCTCCGGTGAGATCGCGCACGTAGGCCCGGTCCGGCCCGGACGGCGCAGGCTCGACGCCGGCCGCCGCGGGGATCCCGGCGCCGGGGGTCAGGTCGGGGGCCGCCGAGAGGAAGGCGACCCGGCCGCCGTCCCCGGAGACCGAGGGCGAGTGCGAGTGGTCGCCGGCCGGTTCGCCGTGCGGCGTCGTGCTCACCATCCGGGTGCTGCCGGAGGGCCGGTGGTGCACGAAGACGTCGCTGGCCATGTTGTCGTCACGGTCGACCAGGTCGGTGGCCTCGGAGGTGAACGCCACGGTGTCGCCGTCCGCGGACAGTGCCGGGCCGTGCGAGGGCGCGTTGCCGGCCTGCCCGTCGGTGGTCTTGCTGACCAGCTCGTTCTCGCCGGTCTCCATGTCGTGCACGTAGACATCGGTGACGTCGTTGTCGTCCTCCGGTGCGAAGTGGGCGGCCGAGGTGAAGGCGACCAGCCGGCCGTTCGCCGACACCGACGGCTGCCCGGACGGGCCGTCGCCGGACTGCCCGTTCGATCCCCGGCTGACCAGCGTGGTTCGCCCGGTCACCCGATCGTGCATGAACACATCGGGTGCCGCATTGGTGTCGTCGGGGTCGAGGTTGGTGGCCAGCGAGGAGAAGGCCACGAACCGGCCGTCGGCCGACAGGGACGGGGAGAAGGAGTCGTTGTCGGCCAGCTCACCGTCACTGCCCCGGCTCACCAGGGTGGTGACCTGGGTGCGCAGGTCGTGCACGAAGACGTCCAGGGATCCGTTGGAGTCGCCCTCGACCAGGTCCGCTGCGGAGGAGGTGAAGGCCACGAAGCGGCCGTCGGCGGAGATGGCCGGCTGCAGTGAGCTGCCGGCGGCGGACCCACCGTGCATGGATCGGCTGACCAGAATGGTGGTGTTGGCCACCAGGTCGCGCACGAAGACATCGGCCGCGTCGTTGGAGTCGCCGGGGACCAGGTCCCCCGACTCGGACACGAAGGCCACGAACCGCCCGTCCGAGGAGATCGCCGGGGCTCCCGCCGACATGGCCCGCTGCGCGGCGGCCGAACCCACCGTGCGGGTGCCGCCCTCGCCCGCGGTCTGTCGGGCGTCCTCGGTGATGCTGACCAGCTCCGGGCGCCCGACGACCAGGACCGGCAGGCTGCCGGGTGGGCCGCTGCGCTTGGCCGGCTCGTTCGCCGGGTGGTCTGACCGTGCCATGTCGCACCTCGCGAGGTTCGGTGATCGATCGTCAGTGCTGGAGGCGGGTCTCGACGTCCCGCAGGGAGGGATTCGTGGCCGCCGAGCCGTCGGGGAACAGGAGGGTCGGCACCGTCTGGTTGCCGCGGTTCACACGCATCACGAACTCGGCTGCATTCGGAGAGTGCTCGATATTGACCTCTGTGTAACCGATCCCGGCCCGATCGAGCTGGCGCTTGAGCCGCACGCAGTATCCGCACCAGGTGGTGGTGAACATGGTCACGGTGCCCGGTGCCGGAGCGTGCTCGGGAGGGGTGGGAGCCTGCATCAGGCCATTGTCGCCCATGGCTGCAAGGATGCGGGAGCGATGAGCCGTTCCGATCTGACCCGCGCCGACGCCGTGCTGGAGGCACTCGACCCCGAACAGCGCGAGGTGGCCACAGCCCTCTCGGGCCCGGTGTGCGTGCTGGCCGGGGCCGGCACGGGCAAGACCAGGGCGATCACCCACCGCATCGCGTACGGGGTGCACAGCGGCGTCTACGTGCCCCACCAGGTGCTGGCGGTGACCTTCACCGCGCGGGCGGCCGGGGAGATGCGCACCCGGCTGCGCGACCTCGGGGTGGGCGGCGTGCAGGCGCGCACCTTCCACGCCGCGGCCCTGCGCCAGCTCGGCTACTTCTGGCCCAGGACGATCGGCGGGGCCCCGCCGTCACTGATCGAGCACAAGGCGTCCCTGGTCGCCGACGCCGCGGCCCGGCTGCGGATCTCGGTCGACCGGCCCGCCGTCCGCGACCTGGCCGCCGAGGTCGAATGGGCCAAAGTGAGCCTGCTCACGCCGGAGACCTACCTGGCGTCGGCCACCGGGGCCGGGCGCGGCCAGCCCGGCGGGTTCGACCTGGCCACCGTGGCCCGTCTGCTCGAGGTCTACGAGCAGGCCAAGACCGACCGCGGCGTGATCGACTTCGAGGACGTGCTGCTGCTGACCGGCGGCATCCTGGCCGAGTACCCGGACGTCGCGGCCGCCGTCCGCGCGCAGTACCGCCACTTCGTGGTCGACGAGTACCAGGACGTGAGCGCCCTGCAGCAGCGCCTGCTCGACGCCTGGACCGGTGATCGGGACGACCTCTGCGTGGTCGGTGACCCGAACCAGACCATCTACTCCTTCACCGGGGCCTCTCCGGAGTACCTGACCGGGTTCCGCCGGCGCCATCCGACGGCCCGCCTGGTCCGGCTGGTCCGTGACTACCGCTCGACGCCGCAGGTGGTGGCCCTGGCCAACGCGCTGGCCGATCGGCCCCGCGGCCGGGGGGAGGGGATGCGCCTGGTGGCCCAGCGTGCGGGCGGCCCGGTGCCGACGCTGACCGCCTACGAGGACGACCTCGCCGAGGCCGCGGGCGTCGCCAGGGCCGCCGCCGCCCTGGTCGGGCGCGGGGTTCCGGTCGCCGAGATCGCTGTGCTGTATCGCACCAACGCCCAGTCCGAGGCCCTGGAGCAGGCGATGGCCGAAGCCGGACTGCCCTACCTGGTGCGCGGCGGCGAGCGGT
>JBAPWU010000407.1:0-4598 GCA_049283855.1 Kineosporiaceae bacterium | reverse complement strand
CCGTGGTGGACCCGCGGCGAGACCCTGGCGAGCGGCGCCGTCCTGGCCTCGGCCGGCCTGCCGGCGCCCCTGCTGAACCCGGCTCAGGCGGTGCTCCTGCACCTGCGCGCCGACTAGCCCTGGGCCTGCCCCGGGCGGTCGCTGAGGTCGCCGGCCCTCGCCCCGGCGAGGAGGCCGTTGATGTGGGCCACCGCGACGGGGACGGCGTCGAGCACGGCGTGGCTCATCGGGGCGCCGACCTCGAGCGTCGACACCTCGATGCCGACCAGCACGACGCGCCGCGGCAGCCGTCCCACGGCCCGGGAGAGCTCGATCGCGGCGGCCACGCCGAAGCCGTGGGTTCCTCCTCGTCCGCCCCCCGCCCAGGCGTCCTCCGGCAGCCGTGGCCCGGTCGACCCCGTCTCGACGATCACCAGGTCGCCGGGCCGGCGACCCGAGACCACCGCGTCGACGACGATCGCCAGGTCGCAGTCCTGCCACAGGTGGACCAGGTCGGTCGGATCCTCGTGCACCACCACCCTGACCCCCGGCGAGGCGAGCGCCGCGACCGACCAGGCCACGGCCGGGCCCACCGCGTCGTCACCGCGATCGGGGCTGCCGACCCCGACCACGAGCCGGCCCGGCGGGGCCCCGGTCACGACCGGTCGACCCGCAGGTCCAGGAAGTGGGTGGCGCAGGAGATGCACGGGTCGTAGTTGCGGATCGCCTGCTCGCAGCGGTGGGTGAGGGATTCGTGGTCCAGATCCACCCACGCCTGCGCCGCGGCCCGCAGATCGGCCTCGATGCTCAGCTGGTTCTGCGAGGTCGGCGGCACGATCTGGGCGTCCTGGATCACCCCGTCGCCGTCCAGCACGTAGCGGTGGAAGATCGTGCCCCGCGGCGCCTCGCTCGCCCCGCACCCCTCGCCGGCGCGCGCGGGCACCGGCACCGAGGCCACCGTCGAGCCGGTCCAGCCGTCGATGATCCGCAGCGCCTCCTCGAACGCATAGGCGAGCTCGACCCCCCGCACGATGATCGAGCGGAACGGGTTGCGGCAGGTCTCGCCGAGCCCCGCTGCCAGCGCGGCCTCCTGACAGGTCGGGGTGAGCCGGTCGAAGTTGAGGCTGTACCGGGCCAGCGGTCCCACCACGTACGGCGCGCCGTCGAGCGTGGCGTGCAACGCGTTCGAGTGCGCGACGTGCTGCTCGATGATGTGTGCCGGGAAGTCGTCGACGGCGAAGGCCAGACCGGTGGAGGTCACCACGCTGCCGGACTCGATCGCGTACCCGTCCGGAGAGCGCAGCGCCAGGTAGGTGTGCGGCTGCTCCAGCTCCGGGAAGTCGAAGGTGGACACCAGCCGGATCGTCTCCAGCGCGTCCTCCAGCCCGCGCTCCAGGGTTGGCCGGAGGGCGGCCAGCTCGGCCACGGTGGGCATCCGGTAGAAGCCCCCGAGCTTGACGTTGACCGGGTGGACGGCGCGGCCGCCGGTCACGGTCATCAGCGCGTTGCCGGCCTTCTTCAGGCGCAGCCCGCGCTCGACCACCTCGCGGTGGTCGACGGCCATCTCGATGGCGCTGTCGTAGCCGAGGAAGTCCGGGGCGTGCAGCAGGTAGATGTGCAGTGCGTGGCTCTCGATCCACTCGCCGCAGTAGAGCAGGCGCCGCATGGTGCGGACCGCCTCGGGCACCTGGACCCCGCAGATCCCTTCGAGTGCCCAGCACGCCGCGGTCTGGTAGGCCACCGGGCAGATCCCGCAGATCCGGGCGGTGATGTCGGGCGGCTCGGTCCAGGCCCGGCCCCGCAGGAACGCCTCGAAGAACCGTGGCGGCTCGAAGATGGTCAACTGCACCGACTCCACCACGCCGTCGCGGATCTCGAGGTGCATGCCGCCCTCGCCCTCGACCCGGGCCAGCATGCCGACCTGCAACACCCGACTGCCGTCGCCCGACCTGTGCGTCATCGCGCCGCCACCTCCCTCCGATCCGGATCGGGCGGCTCCGGGCGATCCGCCAGCCGTGCGCTCTCGGCCCGGAACACCTCGGCGCCGGCGTTGAACGTGCGATAGACCCGCACCGCGTCGTCCCGGCTCATCCCGAGCGCGAGCAGCCGCTCGGTCAGGGCGGGCGCGTTGGCGCTGTCCTGCGGCCCGAAGCAGCCGTAGCAGCCACGCGCCACCGAGGGGCACAGCGCCCCGCACCCGGCCTGGGTGACCGGACCCAGACACGGTGTGCCGTGGGCCACGGCGACGCAGACGGTGCCGCGGTGCTTGCACTCCACGCAGACGCTGTAGGTCGGGATCCGGGCCTTGCGGCCCTGCAGGGCCGAGGCCAGCAGCTCGAGCAGCTGCCCCTTGTCGATGGGGCAGCCGCGCAGTTCCCCGTCGACCCGCACATGCGCCGAGATCGGGGTGGACCGATCGAGGGTGCTCAGGTACTCGGGGTGGGCGTACACGATCGAGCGGTACTCCGCGACGTCCGCCACATTGCGCAGGGCCTGGATGCCGCCGGCCGTCGCGCAGGCCCCGATCGTGACCAGCATGCGCGAGGAGTCGCGGATCTGGCCGATCCGCTCGGCGTCCTCCGGAGTGGTGACCGACCCCTCGACCAGGGAGAGGTCGTACGGCCCGGAGACCACCGCCCGGGTGGCCTCGGGGAAGTAGGCGATGCGGACGGCGCCGGCGAGGGCGAGCAGCTCGTCCTCGCAGTTGAGCAGCGTGAGCTGGCAGCCGTCGCAGGAGGCGAACTTCCAGACCGCCAGCGTGGGCAGGGCAGGCAGGGCAGGCGGGGTGGGCTGGGTGGGCTGGGCGGCGGGGCAGGCTGGGTGTCGTCCATCTCAGAGCTCCCACCGCAACAGGAGCGGGGCGAGCCGCTCGTAGTCGAGCACCGGACCGTCGACGCAGACGAACAGCTCGCGCAGCTGGCAGTGCCCGCACAGCCCCACCCCGCACTTCATGTTCCGCTCCATCGACAGCCGGATCCGCGGGGCGGGAACGCCACGGTCGCGCAGGGCCATCGCCGCCGACCGCATCATCACCTCGGGGCCGCAGGCCAGGGCCAGGGTGTGAGCGGGGTCGAACCCGGCCCGGGGGATCAGATGGGTGACCAGACCGACCCGGCCGCGCCAGCCCTCCGGGCCGTTGTCGACGGTGATCTCGACCGTGACCTCGAGGTCGTCGGCCCAGGCTCGCAGCTGCTGCCCGAACAGCACGTCGTCGGGGGTGCGCGCGCCGTAGAGCAGCACCACCTTGCCGTAGTCCGCGCGCCGGGCCAGCAGCTCGAGCATGGCCGGGCGCAACGGGGCCAGACCGATCCCACCGACCACGAAGACGACGTCACCGCCGACGCCGTCCCCGACCTCCCAGCCGGTGCCGAACGGCCCGCGGACGCCGACGATCGTGCCCGGCTGCGCCGCCACGAGCGAGGCGGTCACCGCTCCGACGTTGCGGATGGTGTGTTCGAGCAGGCCCGAGCCGGAGGGGTCGCCACTGACCGAGATCGGCACCTCGCCCACGCCGAAGGAATGGAGCATCGTGAACTGCCCGGGCCGGAAGTGCAGCGGCTCGCCGTCGGTCGGCTCCAGCTCCAGGGTGGCCGTGTCCCGGGTGTCCCACCGGGTGCGGACCACGCGGAACAGCCGGGGCAGCATCGGGTCCACCGGCGCAGGGGAGACCCGCTCGACCGGCGCGGTGGTGGTCATGGCGAGGTCCCGCCGTACAGGTCCAGCAGGCGGACCCGCGCGGCCTCGAGCCGATGCATCATGATCTGGTTGACCGAGCGCATGAACAGGTAGCCCACCGCCGGATCGGCCTCGCACTTGGCGCGCAGGCAGGCGGCGTCGAAGGCCGTCGCGCTGGTCGGCAGGGTGGCGCGTGCGTCGAAGGCCCACCGGTAGGGCGGCACCAGCCAGGACCACCCCACGACGTCCCCGGCGTCGACCGTGTCCAGGACCAGGGCGCCCCCGGCCGGCAGGTGCACCTGGATGGCGACCCGGCCCGTGCGGATCACGTAGAAGGCATCGGCGGGGCCGCCCTCGGTGAAGAGCGTCTCGCCCTCGCGGTAGTGCACGTTCGTGGCGCATCCGGCCAGCAGCTCGACCATCGGCGGGTCGAAGTCGGCGAAGAACGGATGCTCGTGCAGGAACTGAGTGATCGTCCTCATCGGGGGTCCTCCTGCCGGTCGAGGGTGGGCGAGAGCTGGCGCAGGGCCGCGACCTCGGCGGTGATGTCGATCCCGGCCGGGCACCAGGTGATGCAGCGGCCGCATCCCACGCACCCGCTGGAGCCGAACTGGTCCTGCCAGGACGCCAGCTTGTGGGTGATCCACTGCCGGTAGCGCGAGCGCACCGACTCCCGCACGCTGCCGCCGTGGATGTAGGAGTACTCCCGCGAGAAGCACGAGTCCCACACCCGATGCCGCTCGGCCCGGTCCCCGGCCAGGTCGGTCACGTCGGTCACCGAGGTGCAGAAGCAGGTCGGACAGACCGACGTGCAGTTGGTGCAGGCCAGGCACCGCGACGCCACCCGGTCCCAGTGCGAGGACTTGGCGTGGGTGTACAGCAGGTCCTTCAGCCCCTCGGTCCGGACCTGCCGGCCCATCCGGCCCTCCGCCGCGGCCGTGACC
>JBAPWU010000406.1:0-17251 GCA_049283855.1 Kineosporiaceae bacterium | reverse complement strand
GGCTGAGGCGGCGCTGCCGCGCGACGCGGCGGCGGACTGCGCTGTCGGGGTGGGAACGGACTGCGAACAGGCAGCCAGTGCCGCTGCGCACAGCGCAGTCGCAACGACACCAAGGGTTCGCGAGACGACTGCGGAGCGCATCGGGCCATGGTGGCACGCGACGGCGCAAACCTGGCGCAAAGGGCAGCGGGGTGACACGATCGGCCGATCGCGCCGGTGAGGCACAACCAGGCCAGAGGGCGAACGGCCATGTGCCCTGGCGCGCGGCCACCGATGGGCATATGCCTGAGTCATGAGTGATGTGAGATCGGCATGGAAGGACACGGGAGAGCGGTTCGCCGCCCTCGGCGGGTCGTTGAAGGCGCACTACGACGAGCAGCACGACGCCGACGACGAGAAGACGAAGCGGGAGCTCGGCGAGGCGGCCAAGCGCTTTGCCGGTGCCCTTCAGGACGCCGTGGAGGCTCTCGGCGCGGCGGCCAAGGACCCAGCGGTCAAGGACGACGTCCGCAAGGTGGGTACGTCGCTGGCAGGTGCGTTGAGTGCGACGTTCGCCGGCGTCTCGGAGGACCTGCGCCGGATGGCGGAGCGGGCCCAGGGGGACGGGCCCGAGACGGGGAAATCCACAGCCGACACGGCCCAGCCGGATTCGGCGCCGTCGACGGCGTCCGAGCCGGGCACCAGCACGGCATCAGGAGCCCAGGAGGAGGGCGAGGCGCCCAAGGTCGAGCCGTGGGGCACCCCCTAGGGTCGTGGCCGAGGCGCCGGCAGTAGGTACGGTTGGCTGGTGACGTCTCCTCCAGGTCCGGGGTTCCGCAGTCGCCGAGCCATCGCCCTGATCGCCTCGCTCGCCGTCCTCAGCGCCGCTGTGCTCGCCAGCTTCCTGCTGCGCGAGCGGGCCCGGTCCACGTCCGAGGCGGCGCCGTCGTCCACCCCCTCGACACCGGTCTCGGACGAGGCACCCGCGAGCGCGACGGCGAGGTGCGCTGCGGAGAAGGAAGGGCCGCTGCGGCAGGACACCCAGTTCACCGCGAATGACGCAGCACGGACGACAGTGCGCTACAGCATCAGCCTGCCCGACGACTACTACTCGGCGTGCAAGGAGTACCCCGTCCTCTACGCGCTCCACGGGAAAACCGGGAACAACGTCGCATTTCTGGACGACGCCCTGTCGATGCGCAAGGCCATGGCGGCGGGCGTTCTGGATCAGGCGATCATCGTGACCCCGGACAGCTACTCCACGGGCCGCTGGGAGAACCGCGAGACGGGCCCCGCCGAGGACAACTTCATCAAGTACCTGATCCCCCACATCGAGCAGGACTACCGGGTCAAGCCAGGTCCGTCATACCGGTTGCTGACCGGGTTCTCGATGGGCGGGCATGGAGCCATGCGGTTCGGCCTGAAGTACCCGGACATGTTCGCGGCGGTCTGGTCCGTGGACGGTGCGATGGCCGACTCGGCGAGTTACCTACCCTTCGTCGAGGGCAGGAGCAGCGCCGACTTCCACATCATCAGTGTCGGCGGTCAGCTCAACGGCGCTCGCGTCCAAGCCTTGGTCGATGCGCTCAAGGCTCAAGGCATCGACATCCCGTACGTCTACCAGGATCGCGAGCACAAGTTCGTGGCATTCGTCGAGGAGGACGAGAAGGCGGGCTGGGTCGCCATGAAGTACCTCCAGGACAACCTCGGCCGCTCCATGTAGCCAGGCTCACCTGCCTCGTCCGGCAATGCCGTCGACGGAGGTGTCCTTCGCTCCACCCGTGTGGCCGTCAGCGCACGGGGATCGGCGTCGGACACCTCCGGCTTCGGAGGGGCTCACACCGCGCCGAGCACAGCTTCAGAATCGACCACTCGTGGGGCGCTGGCTCGTCGCGCGAGGAGCGCCGTGCCGAGCCAGGCGAACCAGACGATCTGCAGCACTCCGAACGCGTAGGCCGCACCGTGCAGCGCCGGAACGGTGGAGGCCAGGCCGATGAGGCCGATCGAGACACCGAGCCAGGCGAGCGTCGTGGGCAGTGCCCGGCCACGGAGCGCGGTCCAGCTCACCAGCAGCATCCAGAGGCCTCCGAGCGTCTCTCCGCCCGCTCCTCCGAGGCCCTCGGCGACGGGCTCGATCACCTGCCACGCTGAGGCTGCCTGCTCGGGGCTCTGCTCGGCGAGGGATACGACCGTTCCCATGCCGTGGTTGAAGACCATTCCGCTCAGGATGAGCGCGATCGACCAGGTCAGCCCGAGCACGGTCGCGACCCGGGCGCCCAGCTCACTGCCGCGCCGCAGGCGCTCGGACAGCGAGAGGACGAGCACGGCCATGACCACGCCGAGGAAGACGTAGGTGACCAGGTACATCGTGTACATGCTCTGGTAGTTGCGGACGATCGAGGCGACCTTCTCGGCGGCGGTCGTCGCCTTCGGGTAGTCGACGACGAGCAGGAAGAACGGCATAGCCGCGAGATAGGCCAGCGCCAGGTAGAGCGCGGCAAGTCCGCCAGCCCTGTCGTGAGGGGTGCCGTGCGATGTCGGCGGGAACATGCGAACTCCTTTCTTTGGCCTCGGCGTCGCCCGGAGGCGGTGCTGCGAGGCTTTACTTACATAGTAAGTAGTGTAAGACTGACTTAGTAAGTCTGTCAATGGGTCGCTGCCGGTTGCAGCTCAGGGACCGGGCGCATGGGTGTCTGGAGAGGCATGTCAGCACGCGAATCGCAGGGCATGCCCGAGGCCCGCGTTCCGCTCACCAGGGAGAGGGTCCTGCGGGCGGCGATGGGTGTCGCCGATGAGCACGGGGCGGGTGCCGTGACCATGCGCGCGGTCGCTTCGCGACTCGGGGTCGAGGCCATGTCGCTCTACAACCACGTGAAGAACAAGGACGCGATCCTCGACGGCATGGTGGACATCGTCGTGGACGAGATCGAGCTGCCCACCGACGCCGAGGACTGGCGCGAAGCGATGCGGCGCCGTGCGGTTCTGGCCCATCGGGCCTTCGCGCGGCATCCCTGGGCGCCGGCGCTCATAGACTCACGCAAGACCAGCGGCCCGGCCAGGTTGCGCTACTTCGACTGGGTTCTGGGCACGCTGGTGGATGCGGGGTTCTCGCTCGAGGTCGCGGCCCGCTGCTTCTCCGTGCTCGACAGCTACATCTACGGGTTCGGGCGGCAGCAGCTCAGCGTGACCGCCGGCGACGCACCGCCCGAGGTGATGGCCGAGGCGATGCTCTCGGCGGTTCCTGCCGACGACTACCCTCATCTGCACCAGATGGTCCTCCTGGCGATGGACGTCGGCTACGACGCGGAGGCCGACTTCGCCTTCGGGCTCCACGTCATTCTCGATGGACTCGAGCAGACGCTGTCCGCCGAGGCCACCGGCGCCTGAACGTCGATCAGGACACCCGCCGGCGAGTCCGACCGCCTCACGACGCAGCGCGCACCCCGACCGGATGTGATCGTCGGTGACCTCCGCCCCTGGCCGGTTGGTTCCACCGAACCTAGGCTCGTGGCACCGCCGAACCCGGCGAGGTTGCCACCAACGGGAGATGGTCGGCCATGCCCGGCGAGGGTCTTGCGCTCACCCCCACAGCGACACTGCGGCGGCGCAGCCTGGGGAATCTGTTGCGGATGGGTCACTGCGCGCCGACGGTGATGACGTCGCTGCTGGATGCCTCCGGCTCGACCGCCCGGTGGCCGGTCCTGCTCACCGCAGGACTGCCGGGTGGCATCGGCAACACCGGCGGCGAGTGCGGCGGGATCACGGCGCCCCTGGTGCTGCTCGGCCTCGTCCACGGCCGGGGTGAGACCGAGGCCGGGCTGCCGGTCGTCGTGGAAGCCGGTCACGATCTGCTCGCCCGGTTCGCCGACAGCCAGGGCACGACCCAGTGTCGAGAGATCAGAGGCACGAGCCGGGTGCCGTTGCGCTGCATCGGGGTGGTGCGCGAGGCACCCGTGACGTGTGCAGCATGCCTGGGAGCACCGGCTGCAGGGTCCGTTGCGCCCGCGGTCCGCGCGGCGTACCAGAGGCTGTACGAACACTGGAGTCGGCGCGGGTTCCATTGTGCTGACGCCGTATTGAGCGAGTGTAAGACCTCGTCGGCGCCTGATGAGGAACTGACAGATGCCGTCACGGCCTTCATGGGGGGCACCCTCTTCACCGGCATGACCTGCAGTTCCTTGACCGCCGGCGTGATGGCACTGGGCCTGGCGCTGGGCGAGATCGAGAACAGCCGCGCCCGGGTGGCACGGATGATCGCGACGATGGCGGTGCGTGGCGACGCCTTCGCCGACGAGCTCAACGCGTTCAATCGGGTCATGAACCTCGGCCACGAGCTGAGCGAGTGGTTCGAGGCGGAGTTCGGCAATACCCAGTGCCGGGCGTTGACCGGATGCGACTTCGCGTCGACCGCGGACGTGGACGACTACATCGATCGCGACGGGACAGCCGACTGCGCCCGTCGTGCACGACGCGTCGCCGAGCAGGTCTCGGCCATGATCGAGCGCGCCTCGACGTCCTCACATCACGACGACCCGGGCAGGAACTCATGAACGACTCACGTCCCGAACACGTGCTGGTGGTGTACGCCCACCCCAACCCGGAATCCTTCACCCACGCCGTCCTCGATCAGATCGTTCGGGGCCTGGCCGACGCAGGTCACTCCTACGAGGTGCTCGACCTCTACGCCATCGGATTCGACCCGGTGTTCTCACTCCGCGACTCCACCCAGTTCATCCACCACACCCTTCCCGAGGGAACCCTCGACCGGGCCACGCTCGAGCGCATCCTCGTCGACGGGGCCGGCAACCCGATCAAGCGGTTCATGGCCAAGCGATGGGTGAAGGACAAGAGCATCGCCGACCTCGTCAGGCTGTTCGAGTCCAACCAGCCCGCTGACGTTCGAGCACACCAGGCGAAGGTGGCGCGGGCCCAGGGGCTGATCTTCGTCGCTCCGGTGTTCTGGATGGGCCTGCCGGCCATCCTCAAGGGATGGCTCGAACGAGTCTTCGCCTACGGGTTCGCCTACACCCTGACGGCCGAGGGCTGGGCGGGTCACCTCGAGGGACGCGTACCCCTGCTGGATCAGCGCAAGGGCCTGATCGTCACACCCACGTTCTTCAGCGAGGCCGAGTACGACACCGGCTGGCGAGCCGCCATGGACACGGTCCTCTGCGACTGGAACCTCAAGATGGCAGGCGTCAAGGAGACGAGCCACGTCTACCTGTACGCGGTGGTCGCCGCCGATCCCGAGACGCGCAAGGAATACCTGGAGCGCGCCTACGCCCTCGGCCGGGAGTTCTGACCCACGCATCGGCCCGATGCCCATGCCCGCCTCCACGCCCGGACCCACCCTATGATCGAGTCGTGCGCCGTGACGACGGCCTCGAGATCCGTCCGGCGCGGGCGGACGAGGTCGACCAGATCGCCACCCTGCTCGCGGCCCGGGGTGAGCCCGCGGACGCCGTCGATCTCCGTCTCGTGGTTGCCGATCCGGACGAGGGCCTGGCCTGCGTCCTGGTCGCTGTCGACGACGGACGCGTGGTGTCGACGGCCACGTTGTTGCGCGAGACGTTGGTCGTGGAGGGTACTTCCCTTCCGGCGGCTCAGGTGGAGCTGGTGGCCACCGACCCGGCTTACGAGGGCAACGGGCTGGTGCGGTCCTTGATGGACCTGGCTCACACACAGTCGCGAGAGCGGGGCGACGTCGTGCAAGTGATGATCGGGATCCCGTTCTTCTACCGTCAGTTCGGGTACAGCTACTCGGTCCGCATCCCCGATACCCGTGCGCTGGCGTCGGTGCCGGACCGCGATCCGTCGATCCGGGTCCGGGTCGCCACATCTGCCGACATCGACGGGATGGCCGACCTGCAACACCGCGAGCAGCAGCCGGCACCGGTGTCGATGCCGCACTCGGCGGGGTGCTGGCGGTGGCTCGTCGCCCGTGATGGATCGCAGCAGTGGGTGGCCGAGCGTCAGGGCTCGATCATCGCCACCGGTCGTGCCACCCCGCCCGAAGAAGGGCTGGTGCTCGGCGAGATCGCCGGCGATCACGCCGGCGTCCACGCACTGCTTGGCCACGCCCTCACCGTCGGCGGAGACGACGTCCGGGTGATGGATCGTCCCGCCGCCCGCGTCCACGACGTGCTCGACCCACTGCTCACTCCGGAGCAACTGCCGGATGCGCGCGGCCGCTGGTACTACGCGCGGATCGAACGGCTCGCACCACTGCTCGAGGTGCTGCGACCCGTGATCGGGCGCCGCTGGCAGGCCGCGGGCGGCGGCGAGCACGACGTGCTCATCTCCTCATACCGTTCGCACGTGCGCTTCCACCTCGGCGCCGACGGCATGGGCGAGGTGAACACCGGTGGGGCGCTCCAGGCTCCCGTAAGCGCCGGCGGCGTCGGCGTGCCGCCAGACGTGCTCGCACCGTTGGTGTTCGGCCCGTACGGCGCGCTCGGACTGGAGCAGAGACATCCGGACGTGATCCTCGGCCGGCAACGCGAAGCGATGAGCGCGCTGTTCCCTCCGGTCCAGGCCGACCTGCTCACCTACTACCTCCCCGTCTGACCGTGGACTGAGCTCGAGCACCGAGAGGGGCACGCCGAGCATGGTCATCGGTGGCGTCCGGGGACGATGAGCGCTTCGCCAGCGAGGCGCTCGTCGACGGTGACTCGTCGGACTATGACGCTGAGGTGATCCGCTGGTACCGGGAGCTGCTGCCGTCCCTGCCCGAGGAGCTCAGCGGCTGGCTGGGCCTGATCACGATTCCGCCCGCTCCCCCGTTCCCCGAGCAGTTCTGGGGCCGCACGTCCTGCGCGATCGTCTGGTGCTACACCGGCCCCCACGCCGCGGCCGACCAGGTGCTGGAACCGATCCGCAGCTTCGGCTCACCGCTCGTCGGCCTGCACGAAATGCCGTTCACGATGCTGCAGAGCGCGTTCGCCGCGCTCTACCCGTCGGGGCTGCAGTGGTACTGGCGAGCGGACATGTTCCCGACCATCTCCGACGAGGCCATCGAGATCCATCGCCGGTTCGGCGCCCGGCTGCCGACGGGGCACGCCACCATGCACCTCTACCTCATCGACGGCGCCGCCGCGAGAGTGCCGGTGGACGCCCCCGCGTCCCCTACCGGGACGGCGGATGGGCCGGGGTCATCGTCGGCGTCGACCCCGACCCGGCGAACGCCGAGCTCATCTCGCAGTGGACCCGCGACTACTGGACGGAGCTTCATCCCACCTCGGCCGGCGGCGCCCACGTCAACTTCCTGATGGACGAGGGCCAGGACCGCGTCGAGGCGTCCTACCGGACCAACTGCACCCGGCTCAGCCTGATCAAGCACCGCCACGACCCGGACAACGTCTTCCACGTCAACCAGAACGCCCGGCCCTCAACGCCCTGAGCCCGACGGACGAGGGGCGTGACGGGGCCTGGACGGCGTCGCGGGTCAACCGCCGGGTTGACGTCGCAGCGTGATCGAGTTCCTGGACGTTTCTCGACGGCTCGTCGCCTTCACCGCCCGGGGCGCCGCACCGGAGGGTACCGTCGGTCGCGGCCCTCGCGAGGGCCCGTCGCAGAGGGCTCGGGAGAGGTCGGGAACGTGAAGGTCGTGCGTGGACGTCGCAGGGTCGGCGTCGTCATCGCCGGAGTGCTCACCACCGCGCTCGCCGTGGGGACGGCGGTGATGTCGGCCGAGCCGGCCGGGGCGGCGGCCGGGCACTCGGCCACGCTCGCGAAGGCGGGGCGCGCGCCGTTCCCCGGCAAGGGCCCGCGTGCCATCCTCAACCTCTCAGCGGCGACCATGGCCAAGGCGTCCACCGTGCACGTGAAGAGCCGCTTCACCGCGAACGGCATGTCCGGCAGCAGCGAGTGGACGGCGGGCGTGACGGCGGGTACCGGAGTCTCGCACGGCATCTCTGGGGGCACCTACCGGGTGATCCGGGTGGGGTCGGAGGCGTGGCTGCTCGGCGACGCCACCTTCTGGAGCGGCAAGAACGCCCCACAGGGCTACGTGAACCGCTGGGTGAAGCTGGTGAGCGCCGACTACAAGCAGCCCTTCGCCGCCTTCACCTATGTCTCGGAGTGGAGCAAGCTGGTCGCGGCGCAGCGCCCGATCAAGCGCGTCGCGGTCCGCACGGTGCACG
Organism: Kineosporiaceae bacterium; assembly: GCA_049283855.1. Taxonomy (GTDB): domain Bacteria; phylum Actinomycetota; class Actinomycetes; order Actinomycetales; family Kineosporiaceae; genus JADJPO01. The sequence goes on along the minus strand of JBAPWU010000406.1, from coordinate 9,131 downwards.
GCGTGCCGACGCTCGGGCTGCGGGACCGCGACGGGGTCACCCTGTACGTTGCGACGCGGGGCAAGCCCTACCCGGTGGAACTGACCTACGCGATGTCCAACGGTCAGTCCTCGACCGACGACTTCGACCGCTGGAACCTGCGTTACCGGATCCTGGCGCCGTCGGCCGACCAAGTGGCCGGCAGCATCTGACGCCGTCAGGTTCCGCCTTGCTCATAGGTCGAAGGAGGCGGCCTGGGCCGCCGGCCTGGTCGGAGGCGCTGCGGCGTAGGACCTGACACGTCGCAGCAGTGGCTGCCTATCCTCGGTGCGGCAGATCCGCTGGCTGCTCCACGGCTTGCTCCGGCCGCTCGCGAGCACGCACGCGACCCAGGCCGCCGGCCGGCTCTCGATGCTCCTTCGGGTCAACTCCGGCCTTACCGAGGGAGAATCTCCTCCCATCACGATGGGGTGGGGTGGGTGGTGGCGGACATACGCAGACTGCGAAGGGCGGCGGCCCGGTCGCGCTCCGCGCCCGGAGCGGTCACGACAGCGTCAGTGCCACTGCTCGTGTGCAGCCTTGAACACCATCGCGCCGTGGACTTCAGCCGGTGACTGCGACCACACGTGCTGTCAGGCGACATCACGGTCACTTCCGGCGATGGCGCAATCCCAGGTCAAGGCCGGTGGCCGCCGGGCGGGTCGGCACGGTCCGGGTACCAGCCAGCGTTGGCCACCACGGCCGCGATGGGGGGGATGAGCATGGCCACCACGCTCATGACCTCCGCTGCGGTCACCGACACGGCGCGTACCACGGTCCAGGCCAGCGCGATCAGAGCCAGGCAGGTGCCCATGAGCGCGAGGTAGCGGTGCACCCGTTGCCGCTCGGTGGGTGGGTCGCGGGTGGGTGCCGAGCCCTGCCCCGCCGCGTCGTGGACCTCGACCGGGCGGTAGGCGGGAATGCTGCGCCCAGGCTGGAAGTGCGGGCCCTGCCGGATGCGCCAGCCCACGACCACACAGTTGACCAGGGCCAGAATGGCGACCGCCGCGAGCGCCAGCGCCATCGCCGGCCAGCCGCGCGCAGCGGACTCGCTCGCCGCCACCGTGCAGAACAGCGTCGCACCGCCGGCGAGGACCAACCGCATCCGCAGCGGGCTTCGGGCGTGCTCGGGTTCGTCGCCGGATCGCACGATCGCCTCCCGGACTCCTCGGCCTGCCGTGACACCTCCAGGATGACCGCTATTCGCCAGGTGGACCACCAGGTCAGTTGTCTCGTTGAGAGCCGATGGTCCAAGACAGGTTGCCCGGCCACTGGGTCGGACGGGCCGAGGGCACTCCTGAGGGCACGTACGGGTGAGCCTGAGCTGAGGTTACGAACGTGCGAGCTTGAGGTGATCGGTCACCAGCCGGCGCAGCACCGCAGTCTCGTCCCACTCCCCGGATCGGTCGTCTCCGGCCACATCGCCGCCTGCTCCCGAGCCCAGCGGGCCCACAGCGCAGGACGGCGGACTCCTGCTCACCTTCAGGTCGTCGGCTACCTTGCGGGCCAGCACGATCCCGCCCTCCGCGCGGCCGGACTCGATCGTCGGGGTCCAGGGGCCGCCGCGTCGAGCACCTCGACCAACAGGTCGACCTCACGGCCGGCACGACCGGCCGTGACGGGCAGCACCAGCCCGGCCACGACGGTGTCCGTCTCGGGCAGGTCCCGGACGGCGCGCACGACATCCCCGCCAACAGGACAGCTGCACCATAGCCAGCCATTCGCCGGCGCGGCGGTCCTCGACCCTGACCGTCACGATCCGCGATTGCACCCTTCATGCTGCAGCCGCACAGTCGGCAACAGCTGGAGCGCCTACGGGCGACGGCGCCAGGCGGGAGCCGCCCACGAGCTGGACTACCGACCGTGCTGCACGCCGCGGAGCATGCGGATCTCCCGCACCCCGCCCTCGAACTGGGCCGCCCCGTCGGCAACGAAGCCGTGCTTGCGGTAGAACGCCTGTGCACGAGGATTCGGATCGGCCACCCACAGCGCCGCCGACTCCTCCGGATCGACGACCGCCTCCAGCAGTGCCAGCCCTGCACCCGTGCCGTGGTCGGCTGAGTAAACGTAGAGCACATACAACTGCCTCGCCCACGCCGTTCCGGCATTCAAGGCCGGGCCTGACATCGCGATCCCGATCAGCTCGCCGTCCCGCTCGGCGACAGCCACGCAATTCTCGCGATAGCGCTCGTCGGTCAACGCAACAATCCAGAACCGCTCCCGAACGGCCGGGAGCCCTGGGTCGTCGAGCACGGAGTCCGGCATGAGTCCCCGATATGTCTCCTGCCAGCACCGCACAATCACGCGCGCCATCTCTGCGGCGTCCGCGACCCGAGCCGGGCGAACAGCCAGTGACGATCTCACCGCTGCATCGTAGGCCGCTCACCTCGGCGGCTGCCGCGCCGGTCCAATCTCAGGCAGAACAAAGCAAGTCCGCCTGTGCGCGAGCGGGCGGCGGATCACCGAGAGGATCGCCGCCATCGAGTCCTCGACCGGCCGGTCCATCGGAACGGAGCTGGCGAAGTCGGCACGGCACCTCCTCGACGCCGTCCGAGCCGCCCGCGAAGCCGGCTTGGCCTGGACCGCGATCGACACCCTGGTCGGCACGACCGGGGAAGCCGCCCACCAGAAGTACACCGAGCGCGTCGCCTGATCCCAACATCCGGACGTCCTGGCCGACCCACCCCAGCGCACACCCGCCGCGGATGTTGGCAGCATCGGTCGTGGCATCATGAGGTGGCGGGAGGATGAGCCATGACGATGCCGACCACGCCGCACGTCGTGATCTACGCCGAGGAAGACGGGTACGTGGCCCAGTGCCTGGCGTGGCGAGCGACGGCGCCACCGAGGACGAAGCCCGCGCGAACGTCCAAGATGCGCTCCTGCTGTACTTCGACGAGCCCACTGCCGATGAGCCAATCCCCTGGTGGGGGGTGCCCGCGTCGAGGAGCTGATGCTCAAGAGTGCCTGAAGGTCCCTCATCGGACGACGTCGCGAAAGTGCTGGTCCGCTACGGGTTCGCGCTCGTGCACCAGCGCGGCCCCCCACGCGAAGTGCGTACGCGAGGCGAGCCCACGCGCGTGGTCATCGTGCCGATGGGCCGCAAGAATCTCAAGATCGGGACCTTCTGGTCAATCTGTCGCCAGGCGGGTCTTCAGCCGTATGACTTCTGATCATCGTGGCTCATTGGCGGCGTCACTCATGTGTCGAAGGTGATGTTGACGGCGCCTCCCACGACTGAGGTCGAGCACGAACGCAACCCCCTCACCGACCTTCAAGATCACGACGAGAGCGCTGTTTCCACCCCGTAAGTGGGTGGAAACAGCGCTCTCGAGGTGATCTTGAATATGGTCGGGACGGCGGGATTCGAACCCACGACCCCTTGACCCTCAGATAGCAGCACGACGTCCACCTCCGACCACGCGCGGAGTTCGTGGCCGCATGCACTGCGTCACCCGGGAGGTGAACCGCCCGCGTGCACTGCGTCACCCGCCGGGATCCAGCTCGTCGGAGAGCTGGAGGAAGCGTTCGGCTGCCCGCTCTGATCTGGTCGTCCGTGTGTCGCATGGTGATCACCTTCAGCCAGGAACCGACGGAACTTGGGTCGCTGGGACACGGCATGGATGACCACCGGGTCATCCCCGTCGAGATCCAGAACGCCGGCCTCCAACAGTGCGCCGTCCAGCCCCCGAGGCCGGGCAAATGACCGGTCCACTCGACGCTGACGTCACGCTCATCGACTTCGAGACATGATCACGGACTGACCTGCGGTGTCTCAGATCAACTGAGACGATCGCGGTCGTGGTATCGCACTCGATGTGGTGGCGCCAGTCGTCGTTGTCCGCTGCCAGACGATCTTCCATTTCGTCAGTAGATCTTGCTCAACATCGGGTGCTCCGTCACCGTTCATTGCTCGATCTGCGACCGCAGTCGTCGTCGCCGCTGCTCACAGCCTCGGAACGGACGTCACACCGAGGAAGATCGATTGGCAAAGTCGACCCCACCGCCCACCCTCCGACCCGGCATCCGAGCCCAGGCTCGACCACCGATCGCCACTCAAGATTCCTCATTGCTGGTCAGGGCCGACATGCTAAGGAAGATCTCCCGCCACCGGACAGTTGTTCGCGCGGGATGCCTCAGATCGTTTGAGACGAGCCCCAGTGACACCCCAGTCGGAACGGCGTCCTGCCGACCAACGAACGTGCTGGCAGCCGCGTCGCGGGCCGTCCCGGTCCGTCCCAGTGGCGCACTGATCGGGTCAGACGACCGCCCGCGCGCCTCGGATCAAGTGACACAGTCCCAGATCGATCGAGACCCGACAGCTGGACGCCCCACCATCGCGTGCCGAAAGCGACACCGGACAGACGTGGACGCCCGGCGGAGCGTGAGAGCAGCCCAGGTCCGTTCGGAGTCGTCCGCGACCACCCATGTCCGTCGACCCGTGGCACGAGTTGCCGACAAACTGCCGACAAAGCAACAAGCGGCCAGCCCCTCGGAGTCCAGGAACTGGCCTCTGACCTGCCATTTTGCGGTGGGCGATACTGGGATCGAACCAGTGGCCTCCTCGGTGTGAACGAGGCGCTCTCCCGCTGAGCTAATCGCCCGTGCTCGGTACTGCGTCGATACTACGATCGTGTGTGCCGATGCTAGCGAATCTGCGGCGCAGTCGACCAATCAGAACCAGTCGCTGTACTCCTCCAGGCCCGGCAGCGGCGGCACGATCCGACCCGGCACCCAGCTCGGCACGCCGACGAGCAGGGCCATCGCGTACAGCACCGCGGCGACGAACGCCACCGTGAGCAGGCCGACCAGCACCCGCACCACCACGGACCGGCGCTTCATCCACTCGGTCCAGGCACGCACCTTGTCCTGCACGAAGTCCAGCAGCCGCTTCGCCCAGGTGAACTCCGAGGCCAGGATCAGCAGGCCGAGGATCACGATCAGCCACCCCGGGCCCGGGAACGGCACGAGGAGGAGTCCGAGCAGCACCACCAGTGCCCCGACGACACCGACCGTTACCTTGTAGGCGGGTCCAGTGACTGGGTGTGACTTCAGCTTATTTCGGGCAGCTCGGACACTACGGGGCGGACCAGGCAGCCTTTGACGGCCAGAGGAGGGACGCGCCGACTCAACCTTTCCCGAAGTGGCATCAGGAGTGGAATGCTGTCTCTCGCTGGACGGCTCGACCGGCATCGCTCCACTGTAGATCCAGACCTCGTCGCATGTTTCACTCGGTGAGGCACAGGGAATGGTGCCGAGAGGGCCAACCGGGGGCCGCCACTCGTAGCGAGGGAGCAGTATGCAACCGCACGTGGACGTCGAGGCGTCGGTACACCTACGCCTGGTTGTCGCCGACGCCGATGCGGTGCCGCTGCCGGTCAGCCTGCGGTACAGCGCCTCCGACCCCTACGCCGTCCGGGCGGTCTTCTCCGGCGACGGCATGGAGGTCGAATGGGTCTTCGCCCGCGACCTGCTCCGCACCGGGCTCGCCTCGCCGGTCGGCGACGGTGACGTGCACGTCTGGCCCTCGTGGGGCACCGGGCGCGAGCTGTTGATGATCTCCCTCACCTCCCCTGACGGCCAGGCCGTGCTCGAGGCCGCCGCGGACGACGTGCGCGCCTTCCTCGACCGCACCGCCGCCGTGGTGCCGGACGGCGAGGAGAGCCTCCACCTCGACCTGGACTCCACGCTCACCCGCCTGCTCACCTGAGGGTCAGGGGTCCAGTCCCTCCGCGGCCATGCGATCGAACAGCTCCACCGCGGCCCGGCCCAGCTCACTACCTGGAACCGGCTGCCCGTTGAGGGTCTGAACCTGCTGCACGTTGCGGGTCGAGCTGGTCAGCAGGATGTCCCGGGCGGCCTCCAGCACGCTCATGTCCAGGTCGCGCTCCTCGACAGGCAGGCCCTCCCTGGCCGCCCACTCGAGGAACAGCTCACGGGTGATCCCGGCCAGGCACCCCGACGTCAGCGGCGGCGTGACCAGACGCCCGTCGAGGTCTAGCACGACGTTCGAACCGGTGCCCTCACACAGCATGCCTGCGGTGTTCGGCAGCAGCGCCTCGTGCGCCCCCTGCTCGTGGGCCCGTTGCAGCGCGATCACGTTCTCGGCATAGGACGTCGTCTTCGCCCCGGCCACGGCCGAGTGCTCGTTACGGGGCCAGGGCACGGTGACCACCGCAATCCGGTCCGGCCACGGGCTCGCCGCACCGAGCGCCAGGATCACGGTCGGCGGGGCGTCGCCGCGGTCGGACCCGAGTGGGCCCGCTCCCCCGGTGACGGTGATCCGCAGCCGGCCCAGGGGCAGCGGCCCCTCGGCGGCCAGCAACTGCGTCGTCGCCGCACGCACGGTCTGCGGCTCCGGGCAGCGCAGGCCGAGCACCCGGGCCGAACGCTCCAGGCGCCGCAGGTGCCGGGTGAGCGCGAACACCGCGCCGTCGAGCACCTTGCAGGTCTCGAAGACGCCGTCGCCGACGGTCAGCCCGTGGTCCAATGCCGCCACCCGCGCCAGGGCGGCGTCCAGCACCTCACCGTCAATCCACACCGTGGTCATCTCTTCTCCCTGCCTCTGGTGACCGTCCGACCCTTGCCCTGCGACGCCAGGCCCACCAGGCGAGCCGCCTTGAGCTCGGTCTCGGCCCACTCCCCCGCCGGATCCGAGCCCCAGGTGATGCCGGCTCCGGTGCCGAACCAGATCCGTCCCCGATCCCACCAGAAGGTGCGGATCCCCACCGCCAGGCACGCCGTCCCGGCGTCCGCGTCCACCCAGCCGATCGCCCCGCAGTAGGGGCCGCGGGGCACCGGTTCGAGGTCGGCGATGGCCCGCAGCGCGCTGCTCTTGGGCGCCCCAGAGACCGAGCCCGGCGGCATGGTGGCGGCAAGCAGTTCGGGCCAGCCGGCGCCGTCCGCCAGTCGGCCCCGCACGGTTGAGACCAGGTGCACCAGTCCGGGGTGCTGTTCCAGCTCGAGCAGCCCGGTGACCTCGACCGTGCCGGGGCGGCAGGCGTGCTGCAGGTCGTTGCGCACCAGGTCGACGATCATCACGTTCTCGGCGGTGTCCTTGGGCAACAGGTCGGCCTCGGTGACGCCGGTGCCCTTGATCGGCGCGGAGGCGATCAGGTCGCCCTCGCGGCGCAGGAAGAGCTCGGGCGAGGCCGAGACGATCCGGGTGGCCGGGTTCGGACCCATCGCCGGCACGTCGATCACGCCGGCGTATGGGGCGGGGTTCCCGGCTGCCAGGCAGGCGGCCAGTGCCCACGGCTCGGCGTCCCGCTGTACCGCGGCGGAGACCAGGCGGCAGAGGTTGACCTGGTACACCTCACCCTCGCGGATCCGGTGGCGGATCTCCTCCACGCCCGCCAGATACTCCTGCCGGGTCAGGGACGTCGCCCAGACGGCGTCAAGGCCCGGCCACGGGCGCCGCGGCGTGGGCAGAGGCGCGGGCTGGAGGCGGGCGAACCGCCACAGCCGGACGGCGCCCTCGAAGGTGATCACAACCGCCCACTGGCCGCCGCGGTCCAGCACCGCCGGGTCGTCACTCGCCTCGACCAGGTGGTGTGCCAGCATTCCGGCGAACCAGGCCCGACCCACCCCGCGCACGGTAGTGGTTGGACGCTCCCGGCGCCGGTCGGCTAAGGTTCTCGACGCCGCCAGGAGCAGTTCCCGGCACCGGGCGACATGCGGACGTGGCTCAGTTGGTAGAGCATCACCTTGCCAAGGTGAGGGTCGCGGGTTCGAATCCCGTCGTCCGCTCGGAGCAGCACCCGACCCATGGTGGAGTGGCCGAGAGGCGAGGCAACGGCCTGCAAAGCCGTGTACACGGGTTCAAATCCCGTCTCCACCTCGCAGCGACGTTTCAGGCACGAGGGCGATTAGCTCAGTGGGAGAGCGCTTCCTTGACACGGAAGAGGTCACTGGTTCAATCCCAGTATCGCCCACCACGAACATGCAGGTCAGGGCCTGGTCTTTGGATTCAAGGACCGGGCCAGTGATCTTTTCGGGCAGGTTGCGGGCAACGACGGTCTGCCAGACAGGATGGATGCACACCGACGAGAGCGGACAAGGACGGACTCATCAATGGCTCTTACCGGCCCGCGCGGCCGCCAGGGTCCGGACAGCATCGGTCCACCGGGCCAGGAACGCGCCGTCGGCGGCCTGCACCCAGGTCTCCCCCGCGACCAGGGCCCCACGGCCACACTGACCGCGCCGTCCCACCCGGCCAACGCCGCCGCCACCCCACGCTGGCGTTGCGCGGTGTCGTCGGTGTCACCCCACGTCCCGATGATCCCCAACGGCTCCCCACGCATCGCCGCCAGCGACCCGTCCAACGCTGCTGGCCCGGACGCCCCCGACAACCACCCGGTGACCCGTTTCGCTACCCGGCGATCACGTCGAGGACCACGGGATCGCTGCCCCCACGTCGCCCGTGCTCGCGTCTGCGGTACGAGCGTCGCTACTTGAGGTCGTACCGCGGAGCGGTCCAGGGCGGCAGGCGAACCGACGCCGCAGGGAGGCCGCATCCGTAGCGGATGTGGGGCCGGCGTCCGGGTCGATCAGGACGCCGCGAACGCTGCGACACGCCATCCATGAGCATCCGCCGCCAGGGACAACCAGGAGCCCATCGCACGGTTCCCTGCACGACGGGACCGGACCCACCGGGCCATGGTGAGCCCGATCCCGTCGCCGTACGCGCACCAACCACGCAGAGGGATGCGTCTCGGTCGCGCCGTCCTCACCACCACGCGGGTAGCGACTGGGCTGTCGATCACTCGCCGGTTCCCTGGCCACCTCGACATGCCCAGCCGTTGATCCGCTGGTTCAACGGATTGTCGCACCGACGCCATCGGAAGGCGCCGCCGTAGCCGGCCCTCTCGCCGCGCCACCGCTGTCCGGGGTAGCACCGCTGTCGCCAGCTGGTGCGGCGTGCTCGGCCAGGCGGACCAGGCGGGTCACCTCCCGCACACTCAGCTCGCCACCGCACCACTGCGCGGCGTCCCGCACCGACAACCCATCGGAGGTCATCGCCCGCAGCGCCCGGCCGGCACGCAGCTCCGCAGCGGCCAACGCCGCCCATCCTCGCCGAGCTCGACCGACACCGTCACCGCGAAGGCATCCAG
>JBAPWU010000405.1:0-4063 GCA_049283855.1 Kineosporiaceae bacterium | reverse complement strand
CAGGACTTCGCCGGTGGAACGCATCTCAGGGCCGAGGACGGGATCCACCTCGGGGAACATGTTGAACGGGAAGACGGACTCTTTTACCCCGTAGTGGGGGATCCGGCGATCCTGCAGCCCCAGTTCGGCGATTCTCTTGCCCAGGATGACCTGTGCGGCCAGGCGCGCCATGGACAATCCGCAGACCTTGGAGACGATCGGCACGGTGCGCGAGGCGCGCGGGTTGGCCTCCAGCACGTAGACGGTGTTTTCGTAGATGGCGTACTGCATGTTCATCAGGCCCACCACCTTCAGCTCGGTTGCGATGCGGCGGGTGTATTCCCGGATGGTGTCGATGTGCTTGGGGGCGAGGCTGATCGGCGGGATCACACAGGCCGAGTCCCCGGAGTGGATGCCGGCGAGCTCGATGTGCTCCATAACCGCCGGCACGAAGGCGTCGCGGCCGTCGGCGATGGCGTCGGCCTCGGCTTCGATGGCGTTGTCCAGGAACTTGTCGATCAGGACGGGCCGCTCGGGCGAGAGCTCCACCGCGGCCTTCAGGTAGCGTTCGAGCATGGCGTCGTCATGCACGACCTCCATGCCCCGGCCTCCGAGAACATAGGAGGGCCGCACCATGAGCGGGTAGCCGATCCGTGCGGCGATGGCGCGCGCCTCGGTCCAGCTACCGGCCATGCCCGACTCGGGCATGGGGATGCCGAGGGCTTGCATGATCTTCCGGAAGCGGTCCCGGTCCTCGGCGAGATCGATGGTGTCCGGGGTCGTACCCAGGATCCGCACCCCGGCCTCGGCCAGCTCGCGGGCGATGTTGAGCGGCGTCTGGCCGCCGAACTGCACGATCACCCCTTCGGGCTTCTCTTTTTGGTAGATGCTGAGCACATCCTCGACGGTCAGCGGCTCGAAGTAAAGCTTGTCGGAGGTGTCGTAGTCGGTGGAGACCGTCTCCGGGTTGCAGTTGACCATCACGGTCTCGTACCCGGCCTCGCGCAGGGCGAACGACGCGTGCACGCAGGAGTAGTCGAACTCCACCCCCTGCCCGATCCGGTTCGGGCCCGACCCCAGGATGATCACCTTGCGCCGGTCCGAGGGCACCACCTCGTCCTCGGCGTCGTAGCTCGAGTAGTGGTACGGCGTGCTGGCGGCGAACTCGGCCGCGCAGGTGTCGACCGTCTTGTACACCGGGCGCACACCGAGGGCGTGCCGCAGTCCGCGGACGACGTCCTCGTGCATCCCGGCCAGGACGCCGATCTGCACGTCGGAGAAGCCGTGCCGCTTGGCCTCGCGCAGCACGTCGGCGGTGAGCGGGTCGGCCGTGCGCACCCGCTGGGCCACCTCGTCGATCAGCACCACCTGGTCCAGGAACCACGGGTCGATCCCGGTCGCCTCGTGCAGCGCCGCCACCCCGGCACCACCACGGATCGCCTGCTGCACCTGCACCAGCCGGGACTCCGTCGGCGTGCGCACCTGGTCGAGCAGCGCCTGCAGGTCCGCCCCGGACGGCGCGGGGCCGCTCCAGTGGAAGCTCGCGTCGCGCTTCTCCAACGACCGCAACGCCTTCTGCAGCGCCTCGGTGAAGCAGCGGCCGATCGCCATCGCCTCTCCGACGCTCTTCATCGTGGTGGTCAGCGTGGGGTCGGCGGAGCGGAACTTCTCGAACGCGAACCGCGGCGCCTTGACCACCACGTAGTCCAGGGTCGGCTCGAAGCTGGCTGGCGTCTTCTCGGTGATGTCGTTGGGGATCTCGTCCAGGGTGTAGCCGATCGCCAGCCGGGCCGCGATCTTGGCGATCGGGAAGCCGGTGGCCTTGGAGGCCAGCGCGCTGGAGCGGGACACCCGCGGGTTCATCTCGATCACGATCACCCGGCCGTCGCTCGGGTTCACCGCGATCTGGATGTTGCAGCCGCCGGTGTCGACGCCGACCTCCCGGATCACCGCGATCCCGATGTCGCGCAGGCGCTGGTACTCCCGGTCGGTCAGGGTCAGCGCCGGGGCCACCGTGATCGAGTCGCCGGTGTGCACCCCCATCGGGTCCAGGTTCTCGATCGAGCAGACCACGACCACGTTGTCCCCCCGGTCGCGCATCAGCTCGAGCTCGAACTCCTTCCAGCCGATGATCGATTCCTCGAGCAGCACCTCGGTGGTCGGGGAGTACTGCAGGCCACTGCCAGCGATCCGGTGCAGCTCCTCCTCGGTGTGGGCGATGCCCGAGCCGAGCCCGCCCATGGTGAACGAGGGCCGCACCACCACCGGGTAGCCGAGGTCGGCGACGGCGTCCAGGCAGTCGGCCATCGAGTGGCAGATCCGGGATCGCGCCACCTGCGCGCCGCACCGCTCGACCACGCCCTTGAACTGCTGGCGGTCCTCACCCGCCTCGATCGCGGCGACGCTGGCCCCGATCAGCTCGACGTCGTAGCGCTCGAGCACCCCCGAGGCGTGCAGGGTCATGGCCAGGTTCAACGCGGTCTGCCCGCCCAGGGTGGCCAGCAGCGCGTCGGGACGCTCCTTGGCGATGATCGCCTCGACCACCTCGGGGGTGATCGGCTCGACGTAGGTGGCGTCGGCGAACTCCGGGTCGGTCATGATCGTGGCCGGGTTCGAGTTCACCAGGATCACGCGCAGGCCCTCGGCCCGCAGCACCCGGCAGGCCTGGGTGCCGGAGTAGTCGAACTCGCAGGCCTGGCCGATCACGATCGGACCGGAGCCGATCACCAGCACACTGGACAGATCCTCACGCCGGGGCATCAGTGGGTCGCCATCTGCTGGGCGGGCATCGGCGCCGACATCAGGTCCACGAAGCGGTCGAACAGGTAGGCCGCATCGTGCGGTCCGGCCGCGGCCTCCGGGTGGTACTGGACCGAGAAGGCCGGGATGTCCAGGCAGCGCAGCCCTTCCACCACCGCGTCGTTCAGGCCGATGTGGCTCACCTCGGCCCGCCCGAACGGGGTGTCGAAGACCTCCCCGATCGGGGCGCGGACGGCGAACCCGTGGTTGTGCGCGGTGACCTCGACCCGTCCGGTGGCCAGGTCCTGTACCGGCTGGTTGATCCCCCGGTGGCCGTAGCCGAGCTTGTAGGTCGCCAGACCGAGCGCCCGGCCGAGCATCTGGTTGCCGAAGCAGATCCCGAAGAAGGGGATCCGTCGCTGGAGCACCTGGGTCAGCAGGGCGACCGGGCCGGTCGCAGCGGCGGGGTCGCCCGGGCCGTTGCTGAAGAAGACCCCGTCGGGCCGCACCGCCAGCACCTGCTCGAGCGTGCAGGTCGAGGGCAGCACGTGTACCTCGATCCCGCGTTCGGCCATCCGGCGGGGTGTCATCGCCTTGATCCCGAGGTCGACCGCAGCGACGGTCAGCCTCCGCTCCCCCTGCGCGGCAACGACATACGACTCACCGGTGGTCACCTCGGCGGCCAGGTCCGCGCCGGCCATCGGCGGCGCCGAGCGGACCTGCGCGACCAGATCGTCCACGCTCCGCCCGGTCAGGGCCTCGCCGGAGAAGATCCCGGCCCGCATCGCGCCCCGCTCACGCAGGTGCCGGGTCACCGCGCGGGTGTCCACGCCGCTGATCCCGACCACGCCGGCCTCGGTGAGCTCGGTGGCCAGCTCGCGCCGGGAACGCCAGTTCGAGGCCCGGCGGGCGGGATCGCGCACCACGTAGCCGGCCACCCAGATCCGGCTCGACTCGCCGTCCTCGTCGTTCACCCCCGTGTTGCCGATGTGCGGCGCCGTCATCACCACGATCTGGCGATGGTAGGACGGGTCGGTCAGGGTCTCCTGGTAGCCGGTCATCCCGGTCGCGAAGACGGCCTCGCCCAACGTGGAACCACGGGCGCCATAGGGGATCCCGACCCAGGAGCGGCCGTCCTCGAGCACCAGCAGCGCTCCGTCGAGGGGGCTCACCGTCGTCCTTCCGTCGGGGCGCCGTCCAGCACCGTGGGGTGGCCGCCGTAGACGGTGGCGACCACCCGGCCGGGCAGCTCCCGGCCCCGCCAGGGCGTGTTCCGCCCGGCGGTGGCCAGCGTCTGCGGGTCGACCGTCCAGCGCGCCGCAGGGTCGTACAGCACCAGGTGCGC
>JBAPWU010000404.1:0-10291 GCA_049283855.1 Kineosporiaceae bacterium | reverse complement strand
GCGTCCCGGCCCTTGGTTGTCGGCCGACCCGGCGCCGGCGGCACCCACTCGCCCCGCCGATCCCGCGCCGGCCCAGTCACACCATGGCCCTCTCGCGTGCGCGCTGGGGTCACCAACCCCGCCGTGCTCCAGGTGTTCTCCTCGCGCCGGTTCCACTCGACTGCCCTGCCCCTTAGCAAGATCACTATGTAGATCACCATGCGCAGGGAACCGCCGAAACGGCGAGAACACAGCCACATCTCACGCATCGTGATCTACATCGTGACCATGGAGCGGTTCCGGGATCCCTCACTGCCCCGCCTCTCACTCCCCCGCCTCTCACTCCCCCGCCTCTCACACCCCCGGATCGAGGCGCCCGCTGGGTACCCTCGGCACATGGCAGCCTTGGCCACCACGATCACCGTGCTCGGGGCGGTGGCCCTGTTCGAGCCGGTGAACGGCTACCAGCTCCGCCGGGAGCTGCTCAGCTGGCAGATGGACGAGTGGGCGCAGGTCAAGCCGGGCTCGATCTACTCCATGCTCACCACGCTGACCCGTGACGGCTACGTGGTGCGCCACGATCTCGACGACGAGGGTCGGGCCGTGGCCGTCTACACCACCAGCCCGGCGGGGCAGGCCCGGCTGCGCCGGCTGCTGTGCCGAGCCCTCAGCGACGTGGATCCCTTGTCGCCGTTGCCCTTCCATGTGGCCGTGATGCTCCAGAATCTGCTCTCCCGGGACGAGGCGGAGCTGTGTCTGGCCCGCCGGCTCGAGGCACTCCGGCTGATGGCGCACGATCTCCGGGTCAAGCTCGAGGTGATGTCGCAGGGCAACACCAGCCCACCGCACGTGCTCCACGTGGTCGACCTCAGCCTCCGTCTGGTGGCCACCGACGAGGCCTGGGCGGTGGAGCACCTGTCCCGGGTCCGTGCCGGCGCGTTCGGGTTCGCCGGCGAGGATGATCCCTGGAGGCCAGCGGACGACGATCCCGGCTGGCAGATGGCTGCCGAACGGGAGCACTACCGGCGGTTGCTCGACCGTTGAACAGGCGCCACGGCACTGCGCCGATGCGGCATGGCCCAGCGGGTTGCGGGTGTGATGCCGACACGACGCCGGCGGGGATGCGTGTTACGGTCCCTATGTTCAAGTTTGAATATGAGTCCACCGGAAGGGGCGCGCGTTGATCACGGCTCGTGCACTCGTGCAGACGTTCCACACCCGTCAGGGCCGCACGAAGGTCGACGTCGAGGCGGTCAAGGGGGTCGACCTCGACGTCGCCGAGGGCGAGATCGTCTCCTTCCTCGGCCCGAACGGCGCCGGGAAGACCACCACCCTGAGGATGCTCACCACACTGTTGCGGCCCACGTCGGGCACCGCCACCGTGGCCGGGCACGACGTGTCCACCGACCCGGTCGCCGTGCGGCGCAGCATCGGGTACGTGTCCCAGTCCGGCTCGACGAGTTCGGTCGCCCGGGCCGGCGAGGAGCTGATGGATCACGGCATGCTCTACGGCATCGACCGCGCCCGCGCCGAGCGCCGCGGCCGTGAGCTGTTCGAGCAGCTCTCCCTCGACGGCCTGTGGGACCGGCAGCCGAAGTCGCTGTCCGGGGGCCAGCGGCGTCGCCTCGACATCGCGATGGGCCTGATCCACGATCCGGGGCTGATCTTCCTCGACGAGCCCACCACCGGGCTGGACCCGCAGGCCCGGGTGAACCTGTGGCAGCACATCGGCGATCTGCGCGACCGGCGCGGCGCCACCATCTTCCTGACCACCCACTACCTGGACGAGGCGGACGCGCTGAGCGACCGGGTGATCGTGATCGACAACGGGGTGATCATCGCGGCCGACACCCCGGACCGGCTGAAGCAGCAGGTCTCCGGTGACCTGGTCGACCTCGAACTGGCGGACGGCGACCAGGTGCCGCTCGCGGCGAAACAGCTGGCCGCGCACGGCGACGTCGAGACCGACGGCCGCCACGTGCGCACCCGGATGCCGCGCGCCGGCACGGTGATCCCGGCGGTGCTGCGCGATCTGGAGGCCGAGGGAATCACCTTGTCCCACATCGAGATCCGCCGTCCCACCCTGGACGACGTCTTCCTGACCCTGACCGGCCGTTCACTGCGAGAAGAGGCCTGAGCGCCGTGCGCTTCCTGAGAGAGTCCTTCATCGTCTTCCGACGCCAGATGCGGATGAACCTGCGCAACCCCGCCTGGGTGATCATCGGATTGACCCAGCCGGTGCTCTACCTGCTGCTGTTCGGGCCGTTGCTCAAGCCGCTGACCGCGCAGTTCGGCGCCCAGAACGCCTACACCTTCTTCGTGCCGGGCCTGCTGGTGCAACTGGGCGTCTTCGGCGCCTTCTTCGCCGGCTTCGGCCTGATCGCCGAATGGCGCGAGGGCGTGGTCGAGGCCGAGCGGGTCACCCCCGCGAGCCGGACGGCGCTCCTGGTCGGCCGGCTCGGCCGGGATCTGCTGCAGTTCCTGGCCCAGGCGATCGTGCTCTGCGTCCTCGGCTACGTGCTCGGCATGCGGGCCTCGGTGGCCGGGCTGCTGCTCGGGGTGCTGCTCACCCTGCTGCTGGGTGCGGCCTGCTCGGCCGCGTCCTACGCCCTGGCCCTGACCACCAAGAGCGAGGACGTGATGGCGCCGATCCTCAACTCGGTGCTGCTGCCCGTGCTGCTGCTCTCGGGCATCCTGCTCCCGATGACCCTGGGCGCGGCCTGGCTGCAGCGGGTCAGCGACTTCATGCCGATCAAGCACGTGGTCAACGGCGTCCGCGCCTCCTTCGCCGGGAACCTCGCCTCCTCCAGCGTGCTCTGGGGCTCGGTCTGGGCGGTCGCGCTGACCAGCCTGGCCATCTGGTGGGGTGCCGGCACCTTCCGCAAGGAGAACGCCTGACCCGCCCTCCCCCGCGCAGCCCGGGGGTGGGGTCAGCGCAGGGTGCGGTGGACGGCGGCGGCCAGTTGGAGCAGCCCGATCGCGCCGAGGGTGGCCCAGGCGGCCGCACCGGCGCCCGACCAGGCGGCGGCGTGCCCGGGATACACCGCGGCGCCGAGCAGGAACATCGCGGTGACGATCACCCGGGTCGGCTTCTCGGCCACCGAGATCACTCCGACCTCGGCCATCCCGAGCTGACCCGCCCGGGCCCGCAGGTACTCGTGCAGCCAGGCCAGGGCGCCGGCGGCGACACAGAGCCAGCCCGGCGCACCGGCCAGCCACAGCGCCCCGACGAACGCCGCCTCGGCCAGCCGGTCCCCCACGGCGTCCAGCACCGCACCCCAGCGGGTGACCCGGTCCGACAGCACCGCCACCGCACCGTCCAGGCCGTCGAGCAGTCCCGAGAGCACCACCAGCACCACCGACGCCAGCATCCAGCGACCACCGGCCGCGCTGGCTGCCGTGGCTCCGACCGCCGCGCCGAGGGCCAGCGCGGTGACCGCATTCGGCCCGAACCCGCGGCGCACCAGCGGGGAGGCGATGAGGTGGACGACGCCGAGCCAGGCCCCGATCACGCCCCCGGTCGGGGCATCACCGTGGGCGCCGGACCAGGCGCTCAGGTACTCCCGGCGGGTCAGCACGCGCGCCGGACCAAAAGACCTGCGCGGTGGATCAGGACAGGGCCCACTGCACGGCCAGCGTGACCTCGACCCCCACCGAGCCCGGCTGCACACCGACCTCCACCGCGGCCATGGCGTCCCGCTTGGCCATCACCGGCACGATCGGCCCGGGCGCGAACCCGGACTGCTCGGTGATCTCCCTGACCTCGCCGAGCGTCCGCCCGGCCACGGTGGCCAGCTGACGGGCCCTCCGCTCGGCATCCGCCCAGGCAGCGGCCCGGGCCCGCTCGCGCAGCGGCGTGTCGTCGTCCACCTCGAAGCTCACCCCGTCGAGGCGGACGTCGTCGCCGCCGGCCGCGAGGGCCTCACCGAGCACCCGGCCCGCGGCGGCCAGGTCGCGCAGGCTGACCGCGAGCTGGTGCTCGCTGCGGTAGCCGACCGTCCTGGGGCCCTGCTGCTCGGTCCACACCTGTTCGGCGTTGATCGCCAGGCCGAGCGTGCTCGCATCCGCCGCCACCACGCCGGCCGCGGTCAGCGCGGCGCGGATCCCGGTCACGGACATCTCCGAGGCCGCCAGCGCGGCGGCCACGCTCGGGCGCAGCGCGGTGGCGGTCAGGCGCACCCGCATCACATCGGGCGCGGCGCTGGCCCGGCCCGTTCCGCTGACACTGATCACCGGCGGGCTCACGTCACCAGAGCTCCCAGGGCGGAGAACACCTCGAGCGTCGCCGTCGAGCGGTTCAACGTGTAGAAGTGCAGGCCGGGCGCCCCGCCGTCGAGGAGCGCCGCGGAGAGCTCCGTCGCCACCTCGACCCCCACCCGGCGCACCGCCGCCGGGTCGTCCCGCGCGGCGTCCAGCCGGGTCAGCACGGCCTCGGGCATCGGGGTGCCGGAGAGCTCGGCGAACCGGCGCACCTGGCCGAGGCTGGTCACCGGCATGATCCCGGGGATCACCGGGAGGGTGCAGCCGAGCCGGTCGAGCCGGTCCCGCAGCCGGAAGTAGGCAGCGGGGTCGAAGAAGAACTGGGTGATCGCGAACTCGGCGCCGGCGTCGGCCTTCGCGGCGAGCACCCGGGCGTCGTGGTCGAGGTCGGGGCTCTCCGGGTGCCCGTCCGGGAAGGCCGCCACTCCGACGCTGAATGCGCCGAGCGAGCGGACCAGCCGCACCAGGTCCTCGGCGTGGTCCAGGCCCTCGGGGTGCGCCGTCCAGACCCGGCCGGGACCGCCGGGCGGGTCGCCGCGCAGCGCCATCACCGTGTGCACCCCGGCCCCGGCGTAGGCACCGATCACCTGACGCAGGTCGGCCCGGGAGGCCCCGACGCAGGTCAGGTGCGCGACCGGTGTCAGGGTGGTGGTCTCGGCGATCGCCGCGGTGACCCGGATGGTGCGGTCGCGGGTGGACCCGCCCGCGCCGTAGGTGACCGAGACGAAGCTGGGCGCCAACGGCTCGAGCCGCCGGATCGCCTGCCACAGCTGCGCTTCGCCGGCATCGTCCTTCGGCGGGAAGAACTCGACCGAGAAGGAGCGGGTACCCGAGGCGATCCGCTGCGCCAGCGTGGGCGGGTGGTGCTCGCCGGTCGCCATCCCCCAAGGGTAGGCCTAGGCTCGCCGTGTGCCCAACAGCCCATTCGACGTCGAGGACCTGCGGGTGCGGGTGCACAAGGTGCTGGAGGACTTCCTCGCCCGCCAGCTCGCGGCGCTCGAGGCGGTCTCCCCGGACTGCATCTCGATGGTGGAGTACGTCGCGGACCTGATGCGCGGCGGCAAACGGCTGCGCCCGGCGTTCTGCTACTGGGGCTGGCGCGGCGCCGGCGGCACCGGGGACGGCGCCGAGGGCGAGGCGATCGTGCGCGCCGCCACCGCCCTGGAGTTCTTCCAGGCCGCGGCCCTGATCCACGACGACGTGATGGACGACTCCGACACCCGCCGCGGGATCCCGGCGGTGCACCGCCGGTTCGCCACCCTGCACCGCGGCGCCGGCTGGACCGGCGACGGCGAGCGGTTCGGACTGGCCGGTGCGGTGCTCGCCGGTGATCTGTGCCTGGTCTGGAGCGACGAGCTGTTCACCGCCAGCGGCCTGCCCGCGGCGTCGCTGACCGCCGGACGCGGGGTGTTCGACCAGATGCGCACCGAGCTGATGGGCGGGCAGTACCTGGACATGCTCGAGCAGGCGGTCGGCGCCCAGCGCACCCACGGCGCCACCGAACGGGCCCGGCAGGTGATCCGCTACAAGAGCGCCAAGTACACGATCGAGCAGCCCCTCCTGATCGGCGGCGCCCTGGCCGGGGCGGACGAGCACCTGCTCGCCGGGTACTCGGCGTTCGGGCTGCCCCTGGGCGAGGCCTTCCAGTTGCGCGACGACGTGCTCGGGGTGTTCGGTGACCCGGCCAGCACCGGCAAGCCCGCCGGGGACGACCTGCGCGAGGGCAAGCGCACGGTGCTGATCGCCCAGGCCCTCGAACATGCCACGCCCGCCCAGGCCCAGCAGGTGCGCGGGCTGCTCGGGGACCCCGGCCTCGACGGTCACGGCGTCGACACGCTGCGCGAGATCCTGGTCCGGACCGGCGCGCTGGAGGCCGTCGAGGCCCTGATCGACGACCTGGTCGCGGGTGCCCGAGCCGCCCTGGCCGCCCTCGACGTGACCGACGAGGCCCGCCGGGTGCTCGACGGCCTGGTCGAGGCCGCCACCGCGCGGGTGAGCTGAGGAGTGCCGATGTCGCTGAGACGGGGCAGGAGCGTGACCGGTCCCACCGACCACGTGGTGGTGGTCGGGGCAGGGTTGGCCGGGCTCTCCGCGGCGATGCGTCTGGCCGGGGCCGGCCGGCGGGTGACCGTGCTGGAGCGCGAGCCGGTGCCCGGGGGGCGGGCGGGCCTGGTGGTCGCAGCCGGCCCCGCGGGCGGGGAGTACCGCTTCGACAACGGCCCGACCGTGCTCACCATGCCCGACCTGATCGAGGACTGCTTCGACGCGCTCGGCGAGCAGATGTCGGACTGGCTGGACCTGCGCCCGCTCGACCCCGCCTACCGGGCGACCTTCGCCGACGGCTCCCGGATGGACGTGCACGCAGACACCGGCGCGATGCGGGCGGAGATCGAACGGGTCTGCGGGCCGGAGGAGGCCGCAGGGTTCGAGCGCTTCGTCGACGTGGTGTCGAGGATGTACCGCTACGAGATGCGTGACTTCATCGACCGGGTGATCGACTCCCCGCTCGACCTGGTCTCGGCCAACCTGGCCCGGCTGGTCGCGATCGGCGGATTCCGGCGGCTGGCCCCGTTCGTGGCCCGGTACCTGAAGGACGAGCGCACCCAGCGGCTGTACTCCTTCCAGGCGATGTACGCCGGCGTCTCGCCCTACCAGGCGCTGGCGATCTACGCGGTGATCTCCTACATGGACGCCGTCGCGGGGGTCTACACCCTGGCCGGCGGAATGCACTCCCTGCCCCGGGCGATGGCGGACGCCGCGGCCAAGCACGGCGTCGAGTTCCGCTACGGAACCACGGTCACCGCCGTCGAGCACAGCGGCGG
The DNA here is from genome assembly GCA_049283855.1 of Kineosporiaceae bacterium. Lineage (GTDB taxonomy): Bacteria > Actinomycetota > Actinomycetes > Actinomycetales > Kineosporiaceae > JADJPO01. The sequence continues at coordinate 3,230 of JBAPWU010000404.1, read as the reverse complement.
CCGGGCGAGCGCCGTCCGCACCGCCGACGGCGAGCGGATCGCCGCCGACGTGGTGGTGCTCAACCCCGACCTGCCGGTGGCCTACCGGGACCTGCTCGGGCACACCCCGCGCACGGTGGCCCGGCTGACGTACTCGCCGTCCTGCTACCTGCTGCTGGCCGGCTCCAGCGCGCGCTACGACCAGTTGGCCCACCACAACATCCACTTCGGGGCGGCCTGGCGCGAGGTGTTCCAGGAACTGGACTCGGGCCGACTGATGTCGGATCCGTCGATCCTGGTCTCGAACCCGACCCACTCCGACCCGTCGCTGGCCCCGGAGGGCAGGCAGATCTACTACGTGCTCGCCCCGACCCCGAACACCCGGGCCCCGATCGACTGGGTGCAGGTCGGCCCGGTCTACCGCGAGCACCTGCTGCGCACGCTGGACAGGCGCGGCTACCCCGGGCTCGCCGACTCGATCGAGGTCGAGCACGTGACCACCCCGGCCGACTGGGAGGCCCGCGGCATGGAGGCGGGCGCCCCGTTCGCGGCGGCGCACACGTTCACCCAGACTGGGCCGTTCCGCCCGCACAACCGGTGGGGCGAGAACGTGGTGTTCACCGGGTCGGGCACCCAGCCCGGCGTCGGTGTGCCCATGGTCCTGATCTCCGGGCGGCTGGCCGCCGAGCGGGTCCTCGGCCCCGACCCGGCCTACCGCTCCCGTGCCTGGCGCTAGATCCGGCAGGATGGCGCGGTGAGCTCACGCATCCTGGAGGCCGCGGGGATCGACGATCCCGACCTGCGCGCCGCCTACGAGATCTGCCGTCGGCTCAACCAGGAGTACGGGCGCACCTACTACCTGTCCACGCTGCTGCTGCCCCCGGTCAAGCGGCCCTACGTGTGGGCGCTGTACGGGTTCGCCCGCCAGGCCGACGAGTTCGTCGACTCCCTGGACGCGCCGGACCCGCAGAAGCTGCTCGACTGGGGCAAGGACTTCCTGGACTCCCTCGGCGCGACGAACGGACGGCCGACCGACCCGGTCGCCCGGGCCATGGCCCACACCATGCGGCAGTGGACGATCCCCCGGGCCCACGTGGAGGCGTTCCTGGAGTCCATGCAGATGGACATCACGGTCAACAGCTATCCGACCTACGCCGACCTCGAGCAGTACATGTACGGCTCGGCGGCGGTGATCGGCCTGCAGATGCTGCCGATCCTGGAGCCGATGGCCCCCGAGGCCGGTGCCCGCGCCCGGGCCCTGGGCGAGGCGTTCCAGATGACCAACTTCATCCGGGACGTCGGTGAGGACCTGGTCCGCGGACGGGTCTACCTGCCCCAGGAGGACCTCGACGTGTTCGGCGTGACCCGCGAGGTCCTGGCCACCGGGGTGGTCACCCCGCCGGTGCGCGAGCTGCTGAAGTTCGAGATCGAGCGCACCCGGGCGCTGTACGCCTTCGCCGAGCCGGGCATCGGCATGCTGCACCCGACCAGCCGGGACTGCGTGCGGACGGCGTTCACCCTCTACCGGGCGATCCTGGACCAGGTGGAGGCCGCGCACTACCAGGTGCTCACCCGTCGGGTGAGCGTGCCGGTTCACCGCCGGATGCAGGTGGCCGGGCCGGCCTGGTGGCACGCCCGGGCGACCCGCCGCGAGCAACGCCGCTGGCACGCGGCCTGAACCCCTCCCCCTGCGGGGGATTGACCGCACCAAGGTATGACCTACTACTCTCACCGGTATGACTCGCAAGCGGACCTTCAGCCTGCCGGACGATGTGTCCGCCCTCCTCGACCAGGTCGCCGGCGGCAACGCCTCGGCCTACGTGGCGGACGCCGTCCGCGCCAGGATCGATCGGGACGTCGCCGCACAACGGATCCGAGACGCCTACGGCGAGCCCGACCCGGCCGCCTACGCCCACTGGGTGCAGCGGCTCACGCACGCCGGCGTCCCGGTGGGGCAGCCGGTCCCGTGATCGGCGGGAGGGTCCTGGATGCCACCGCGATCAGCGACATCGCCATCGGGCGCAGCATCTACGCGGCCGCGTTCCTGGCCGCCGCCAACGACCTCGGGATCGCTCTCGCCCTGCCCGCGGCGGCCCTGCACGAGGCGTGGGCCCGCGCGGGTGAGGCCGACTACCCGTTCGTCGACCTGCTGCTCGCGCTCCCGCTGACCCTCGTCGACCCCCTGGACGGCGATGCCGCCGCCCGATCGGGCACCGCGGCGGGCCCGCGACCGGGCGCCGACCCGCCGACGTGGAACCCCTCCGCGGCGCACGCCGCACTGGTCTCGCGGGAGCGCGGCTGGCCGGTGCTCACCGCCGACCCGGCCTCCCTGCAGGCGATCGATCCCGAGCTGGCGCTCGATCTGCTGCCCGGGGAGTGAGTCAGAAGGCCAGGGCCTGCGCCCGGCGACGGATCTCCGTCTTGCGGCCCGCCCGGAGCGCCTCCAGGGGGGAGCCGGGCAACGTCTCGTCGGGCGAGACGAGCCAGCGCAGGGCCTCGTCCGGGGTGTAGCCGGCATCCGCCAGCACGTTCAGGGTGCCCGGCATCTCGGCCATCACTTCGCCGTCCCTCAGCATCTCCGCGGGCACACTGAGCACACCGCGCTCGCCCCGCCGGACGGCGATCAGGAAGCGGTCCTGGATCAGCCGGCGTACCCGGATCACGTCGACCCCGAGCTGTTCGGCGACGTCGGGCAGGGGCAGCCACCGGGTGACCAGTTCGTCGAGCTCGTCCACGGGACCAGCATGACCGATCCCGGGCCCACGGGACGAGTGGTGACCCCCGGGGGGACACGCTCGGCGTGTCGCACCGTCGAGCCACCACACACGGTCGCGATCGACCGCCGTGATCCGACGACTCCGTCACCGTGCGTCGTGTCGCATCCCCCGTTTCGGGGCAACTCTGCGATAGCGTCCCAACGATCACACAAGTAACTTGCTATCACTCCTATCCCTTTGGCCCCATCAGAAATATCCGCGTTCGGCCGACTTCCCCCGGCCGAAACCGACCGATCGGCCGCACGAGCGCCGATGAGCAGTGGAGGACGCTCCGTGAGCGAGGCCCGTACACCGCCCGAGGCATCCCACGCCCCGCCGGCGCGACACGCCAACAGCCCCGACGACGTGTTCACCGCGCTGGCCCGCAGGGTCAAGCTGCCTACCGTGGGTGAGGCGAGTGCGCCGCAGGCCCTGCGCGCGGCGAGCGTTCCGCTGGTCGCCGCGGCGCTGGTGGCCAGCGGCACCTCCGCGGCC
>JBAPWU010000403.1:0-7978 GCA_049283855.1 Kineosporiaceae bacterium | reverse complement strand
GCGCCGGCTGACCCCGGTGCACCTGGCCGCGATCGGTGGGGCCGTGGCCCTGGCCGCGGTGGCCGTCGTGACCTGGGTGGTGCTCGGCTCCGGCGAACCCGCGGCCCAGACCGTGGCGGCTCCGGCGACCAGTGCCCGGCCGGGGGCCTCGGCGCTGTCGCCCAGCCCCAGCGTCAGCGGGATGGCCCCTGCCCTGCTGGCCACCCGCAACCCGTTCGGTGGCTCCGGAGCGGGCACCGGGGTTCCGGACACCAACTCCACCTCGCAGCCGGCGAGCGGCGGGTCCACTGTCACCGCCACCGTGACCCAGCAGGTCAGTGTGACCGTGCCGGTGACCTCGACGGTGACCGCGACCAGGTCGGTGACCACGACGGCCACCGTCACCGCGAACCCGCTCTACGTCTTCTTCGTGGACTGGGACGGCAGCGACCGGGCGCAGCTGGTGGTCAACGCCGCGGACCAGGTCGCCGTGGCCGTGGGGTCGAGCACCAGCGGGGTCACCTATGTCCGTCGCGACCCCGCCGCCTCGACCGAGTGCGTGCAGGTGAAGCGGGTCGGGGCGGCCGACGCGAACGCCGAGTCCGTGTGCCGCGGGCAGGCCGTCCAACTCGGGTGACGGGGCAGCCGGCGCAGCATGGCAGGATCGAGCCATGCTGCGCTGGCTGACCGCTGGGGAGTCCCATGGCCCCGCCCTGATCGCGGTTCTGGAGGGGTTGCCGGCCGGGGTCCGGGTGACCACCGCGGAGGTGCAGGCCGCCCTGGGGCGCCGCCGGCTCGGGTACGGCCGCGGGGCACGGATGGCGTTCGAGCAGGACGCCGTCCGGGTGCTCGGAGGCCTGCGGCACGGTCTGAGCCAGGGCGGTCCGTTGGCGATCGAGGTCGGCAACAGCGAATGGCCGAAGTGGCAGACCGTGATGGCCGCCGATCCGGTGCCGGCCGAGGCGCTGGCCGCGCAGGCCCGCAACGCACCCCTGACCCGGCCCCGTCCGGGCCACGCCGACCTGGTCGGCATGCAGAAGTACGGCTTCGACGACGCCCGGCCGGTGCTGGAGCGGGCCTCGGCCCGGGAGACCGCGGCCCGGGTGGCGCTGGGTGCGGTGGCCGAGGCCTTCCTGGAGCAGGTCGGCGGGATCCGGCTGGTCAGCCACACCGTGGCGATCGGTGCCGTCGCGGTCCCCGAGGACGCGCCCTGGCCGGGACCGGAGGAGACCGAGGCGCTGGACGGCGACCCGGTGCGCTGCGCCGATCCGGTGACCAGCGCGCTGATGGTGGCCGAGATCGACGCCTGCCGCCGGGACGGGGACACCCTGGGCGGGGTGGTCGAGGTGCTGGCCTACGGCCTGCCGCCGGGGCTGGGCAGCCACGTGCACGGTGACCGGCGCCTGGACGCGCGGCTGGCCGGCGCGGTGATGGGCGTCCAGGCGATCAAGGGGGTCGAGATCGGCGACGGGTTCCGCACGGCGGCCCGGCGCGGGTCGGCGGCCCACGACGAGATCGAGCGGACGGCGTCCGGCGGGCTGCGCCGGCGGACCGGGCGCAGCGGGGGGACCGAGGGCGGGATGTCCACCGGCGATCCGCTGCGGGTGCGGGCGGCGATGAAGCCGATCTCGACGGTGCCCCGGGCGCTGGACACCGTCGACGTGGCCACCGGCGAGGCGGCGGTGGCGATCAACCAGCGCTCCGACGTGTGCGCGGTGCCGGCGGCCGGCGTGGTGGCCCAGGCGATGGTGGCCCTGGTGCTGGCCGACGCGGTGCTGGAGAAGTTCGGCGGCGACAGCGTGCCCGAGACCGCCCGCAACCTGGCCGGCTATCTCGCCTCCCTTCCGGACCTGTTGCGACCGTGAGGGATTCGCGTGCCGGTGGGGGACCGGCGCTGATCCTGATCGGCCCGCCCGGGGCCGGCACCTCGACCGTGGGCGCCCTGGCGGGTGCCCGGTCGCAGCTGACCGTGCGCGACAGCGACCGTGACGTCGAGGCCGCCCTGGGCGCGAGCGTCGCGGAGATCTTCGTCGTCCGGGGGGAGCAGGTGTTCCGGCAGGCCGAGCGGGAGGCCGTGCTCGACGCCGTGGCCCACCATCGCGGAGTGCTGGTGGTGGGCAGCGGGGCGGTCACCGACCCGGCGGTGGAGCAGGCCCTCGCGGCCGTGCGCGCCCGGGTGGTCTTCCTCGACGTCAGCCTGCCCGACGCCGCCCGGCGGCTCGGGTTCGTCTCGGGGGGGCCCTCGGCCCTGGGCAGCCCCCGGGCAGCGTGGCAGCGGATGATGGGGGCGCGCCGGGGGATCTACGCGCGTCTGGCGGCGCGAACGGTGGCGACCGATGCCCGGGCGCCGGAGGAGATCGTCGAGGAGGTCCTGATGGCGGTGCGGCAGAGCACCCGGATCCCGGTGGGTGGCAGCTACGACGTCGTGGTCGGGCACGACGTGCTCGGGGAGCTCCGCACCCTGGTGGACGGCGCCCAGCGGGTGCTCGTGCTGCATGCCGGCGCGGTCGGCGGCACGGCCGAGGCCGTGTCACAGGTCCTGAGGGCGAACGGGGTGGAGGTGCACCGCCACCAGCTCCCGGACGCCGAGGCGGCCAAGACGGCGGAGGTGCTCGGCACCTGCTGGCAGCTGCTCGGGCAGGCCTCGTTCACCCGCACCGACGTGGTGGTGGGGGTCGGCGGTGGGGCGGTGACCGACCTGGCCGGCTTCGTCGCGGCGACCTGGCTGCGCGGCGTCCGGGTGGTGGCGGTGCCGACCACGCTGCTCGGCATGGTGGACGCCGCCGTCGGCGGCAAGACCGGGATCAACACGGCCGAGGGCAAGAACCTGGTCGGTGCCTTCCACCCACCGGCCGGGGTGCTGTGCGAGCTGGCGACCTTGGCCACGCTGCCGCGGGCCGACCTGGTGGCCGGCCTGGCCGAGGTGGTCAAGGCCGGCTTCATCGCCGACCCGGCGATCCTGGACCTGATCGAGGCCGACCCGTCGGCGGCGCTGGACGTCGACGGTGAGGTGCTGCGCGAGCTCATCGAGCGGGCGATCGCGGTCAAGGCCCGCGTGGTCACCGAGGACCTGCGTGAGTCCTCGTTGCGCGAGATCCTCAACTACGGGCACACCTTCGCCCATGCGATCGAGCAGGTGGAGGGATACACCTGGCGGCACGGTGACGCCGTGGCGGTCGGGATGGTCTTCGCCGCCGAACTCGGGCGGCTCGCCGGGCGCACCCCGCCCGACCTGGTGGCCCGCCACCGCGCCGTCCTCGGCCTGCTCGGCCTGCCCACCACCTACCCGGGTGGACGGTGGCCGGCCCTGGCCGCGGCGATGGCCCGGGACAAGAAGTCCCGGGGGAGCACCCTGCGCTTCGTGGTGCTCGAGGACCTGGCCCGCCCCGGCCGGCTGGCCGGTCCCGCCCCGGAGTGGCTCGACGCGGCCTATCGGGCGGTCAGCGGCGACTGAGGCGCGGCATCGCCCGGGCCGGGCGCGGTGGTCGCCGGGGCGCGGGTACCATGGGCGGCCGGTCACGACCGGTTTCCTCCCCGATCCAGCGAAGGCAGTGCAGTGGCGACGACGAACGACCTGAAGAACGGCCTGGTGCTCAACATCGACGGTCAGCTGTGGGCCGTGGTGGAGTTCCAGCACGTCAAGCCCGGCAAGGGCGGTGCGTTCGTACGCACCAAGCTGAAGAACGTGCTCTCGGGCAAGGTCGTGGACCGCACCTTCAACGCCGGCACCAAGGTGGAGACGGCGACCGTCGACAAGCGGGACATGCAGTTCCTGTACAAGGACGGCGAGGACTTCGTCTTCATGGACTCCTCCACCTACGACCAGCTGCACATCGGCGCTGCGACGGTGGGGGACTCGGCGAACTTCCTGCTGGAGAACCAGGACGCGATCGTGGCCGTGCACGAGGGCATCCCGCTCTACATCGAGCTGCCGACCTCGGTGGTGCTGGAGATCACCTACACCGAACCGGGCCTGCAGGGGGACCGCTCGACCGGCGGCACCAAGCCCGCGACCGTGGAGACCGGTTACGAGATCGCGGTCCCGCTGTTCCTCGAGGCGGGCACCAAGGTCAAGGTGGACACCCGCACGGGCGACTACCTCGGCCGGGTCAACTGACGTGAGCGCCTGAGGTGAGCGCCCGGAGCAAGGCCCGCAAACGGGCGCTGGACCTGCTCTTCGAGGCCGATCTGCGGGGGGTGTCGGCGCTGGCCCTGCTCGCCGAGCGCGCCGGGACCGGCTACACCGCCGAGGTGGTGACCGGGGTCGAGGAGCACCGGGAGCGGATCGACGAGCTGCTGGCCACCTATGCCCAGGGCTGGACGCTGGACCGGATGCCCGCCGTCGACCGGGCCGTGCTGCGGATCGGGGCCTGGGAACTGCTGTTCAACGACGACGTGCCGGACGCCGTGGCGATCGACGAGGCGGTCGAACTGGCCACGAGCCTGTCCACCGAGGCCTCGCCGTCCTTCGTGAACGGACTGCTCGCCAGGTTGCTGGATGTGAAGGCGACGCCGACACAGACGTGAGGGCGGCACGGGCTGTGATGACCAGCCCGTACCGCCCTCACGAACGGTCACTCGTCGGAGGCCACCGCACGCCGGGCGTCCGCGTTGAGCACGCCCCAGGCGATCAGCTGCTCGGCCAGCACGGCCGGAGGCACGTCGTAGATCACTGCCAGGGTGCGCAGGTCGTCGGTGCGGATGGACAGGACCTTGCCGTTGTAGTCGCCGCGCTGGCCCTGGATGGTGGCCGCGTAGCGGGCCAGGGGTCCGGCCTTCTCGGCCGGAACGGACTGCAACCGCTCCAGGTCGAGCACCAGCTTGGGCGGCGGCTCGCTGCTGCCGGTGGGGGCGGCGTCGGGGAGCAGGGCTTGCACGGGGACGCCGTAGAAGTCCGCGAGCTCGGCGAGTCGCTGGACGGTCACGGCACGGTCTCCGCGCTCGTAGGAGCCCACGACGACCGCCTTCCAGCGGCCCTCGGACTTCTCTTCCACCCCGTGCAGTGACAGACCCTGCTGGGTGCGGATCGCGCGGAGGCGGGCACCTAGTGCCCGAGCGTAATCGGAGGCCATGGCCCGATGGTTACGGAGAGTTATCTCGCTCGTCAAGCGGGATCGCCGAATCGCTGGGAGTGAATCTCTGGTCCTGGGATAGAAGAAGCTAATTTGTCCCTAAAGTCCTCGTCCGTTCGGGGGGTGCCTGGTGCTCCGCCCCCGATCCTCCGCCCAGGTGGTGAACGTCACGGTGCGAGCCCGAGCGTGCCGGTGGGTGTCACCACCCGGGATGGGTGCGGCTGCTAGCCTCACAGGCGTCCGACCAGTCCTTTAAGCCCGTCCGGAGAGGCGGGGAAGGGATGGCAGCGTTGGCCTCTGCCCGCACCGTGCTCGAGCCCGCCGATCTGGCCCGAGCGCTGACCCGCATCGCCCATGAGGTGCTCGAGCACAACAAGGGCTCCGAGGGACTGGTCGTTCTCGGCATTCCGACACGTGGGGTCACCCTCGGCGAACGGCTCGCCCGGCGGCTCTCCGAGATCGAGGGACGCCCGGTGCCGCACGGTTGCCTCGACGTGACCATGCATCGCGACGACCTGCGCAGCCAGCCGGTCCGCCCCCTGGGTGCGACCGCGCTGCCCGAGGGCGGGATCGACGACAAGGTCGTGGTCCTGGTCGACGACGTGCTCTTCTCCGGCCGCACCATTCGCGCCGCCCTCGATGCGCTCTCCGACCTGGGGCGCCCCCGCGCCGTCCGGCTGGCCGTGCTGGTCGACCGCGGTCATCGCGAGCTGCCGATCCGGGCCGATCACGTCGGCAAGAACCTGCCCACCTCCCTGGCCGAGCGGGTGCGGGTGGCGCTGACCGAGATCGACGGCCGCGACGAGGTCGTCATCGAGGGGCCACGATGATCAGGCACCTGCTCAGCGCGGCGGACCTGGACCGGGCCGCCGCCGTCCACCTGCTCGACGGGGCCGAGCAGATGGCGGCCACCCAGCAGCGCTCGATCAAGAAGCTGCCCACCCTGCGTGGCCTGACCGTGGTGAACCTGTTCTACGAGGACTCCACCCGCACCCGGATCTCGTTCGAGGCCGCCGCGAAGCGCCTGTCCGCCGACGTGATCAACTTCTCGGCCAAGGGCTCGAGCGTGTCCAAGGGGGAGAGCCTGAAGGACACCGCGCTCACCCTGCAGGCGATGGGTGCCGACGCGGTGGTCGTGCGCCACCCCGCCTCCGGGGCACCGCACCGGCTGGCCCACTCCGGCTGGGTCCGCGCGGCCGTGGTCAACGCCGGGGACGGCACCCATGAGCACCCCACCCAGGCCCTGCTCGATGCCTTCACCCTGCGTCGCCATCTGGTCCCCGACCGGCTGGGCCGGGACCTGTCCGGGCAGACGGTGGCGATCGTCGGCGACGTCCTGCACAGCCGGGTGGCCCGGTCGAACGTGCTGCTGCTGCACACCCTCGGGGCCCGCGTGGTGCTCGTCGCCCCGCCCACCCTGCTGCCGGTCGGCGTGGATGCCTGGCCGGCGGAGAACAGCCACGACCTGGACGCCGTGCTCGCCGGGGACGTGATCGGCCCGCCGGACGCGGTGATGATGCTGAGGGTGCAGGCCGAGCGGATGAACGCGGCCTTCTTCCCCTCCGCCCGGGAGTACTCGCGCCGCTACGGCCTGGACGCCGGTCGTCTCGCTCACCTGCCCGAGCACACGATCGTCATGCATCCGGGGCCGATGAACCGCGGCCTGGAGATCTCCGCGGTCGCCGCGGACTCACCCCGATCGACCATCGTCGAGCAGGTGTCCAACGGCGTCGCGGTCAGGATGGCGGTGCTGTACCAGTTGCTCTCGGGGGAGCAGCCCGCGGCGGACCCGGTGGAAGGAAACGCATCGTGACCTATCTCGTCAAGGGGGCCCGGCTGCTCGGCGGGGCACCCACGGACCTTCTGCTGCGGGACGGGGTGGTCGCCGAGGTCGGCCCGGGCCTGTCCGCGGCCGGGGCCACCGTGCTCGACGCCGACGGGCTGATCGCGCTGCCCGGGCTGGTCGACCTGCACACCCATCTGCGCGAACCCGGTCGCGAGGACGCCGAGACCGTCGCCTCCGGCACCATGGCCGCTGCCCGCGGCGGGTTCACCGCCGTCCACGCGATGGCCAACACCGAGCCGGTGGCCGACACGGCGGGCGTGGTGGAGCAGGTCTGGAGCCTCGGTCGGCGGGCCGGCTGGGTCGACGTCCGCCCGGTGGGTGCGGTCACGGTGGGCCTGCGCGGGGAACGCCTGGCCGAGCTCGGCGCGATGGCCGACTCCGCGGCGGCGGTGCGGGTCTTCTCCGACGACGGCCGGTGCGTCAGCGACGCCGTCCTGATGCGCCGGGCGCTGGAGTACGTGAAGGCCTTCGACGGGGTCGTCGCCCAGCACGCCCAGGAGCCGCGGCTGACCGAGGACGCGCAGATGCACGAGGGTGAGGTCAGCGCCGTGCTCGGGCTGCGCGGCTGGCCCGCGGTCGCCGAGGAGGCGATCATCGCCCGGGACGTGCTGCTGGCCGGGCACGTCGGGTCGCACCTGCACATCTGCCACGTCTCCACCGCCGGCTCGGTCGACATCGTGCGCTGGGCCAAGCAGCGGGGCGTGCGGGTCACCGCGGAGGTCACCCCGCACCACCTGATGCTCACCGACGAGGAGGTGCGCAGCTACGACCCGGTGTTCAAGGTCAACCCGCCGCTGCGCCGGGCCGCGGACGTCGAGGCGGTCCGGGCCGGGCTGGCGGACGGCACCCTGGACATCGTTGCCACCGATCATGCCCCGCACCCGGTGGAGGACAAGGACTGCGAGTGGGCGGTCGCCGCCATGGGCATGACCGGGCTGGAGACCGCGCTGGCGGTGGTCCAGCAGACCATGGTCGACACCGGGCTGCGGGACTGGGCGGGCGTGGCCGAGCGGATGTCCGCCGCGCCGGCCCGGATCGGCCGGCTGGGCGAGCAGGGGCGACCGCTGGCCGCGGGCGAGCC
>JBAPWU010000402.1:0-4794 GCA_049283855.1 Kineosporiaceae bacterium | reverse complement strand
CCGCCGCCCTGGTCGGGGCGGTGGCCGGGGTCCTGATCCAGGTGCGCACGGGCCAGGTCGACTACGCCGTGGCCCTGGGCTGGACGGCGGCCGCTGTGGCATTCGTGACGCGCACCTGGTGGGTGGTCGCACGCATGTCGCCGAGCGCCACCGCCGCGCATGCGGCCCGGGAGGAGCCGGGCGGGGTCGTGATCACCGAGGTGATCGAGGTGCTGGCCTGCGTGGCCAGCCTGGGCGCGGTCGCCTACCTGGTGATCGGTTCGACCTCGGCCGACCGGCTCGAGCGCGGCCTGGCCGGGGTGGCCACCGTGATGATCTCCTGGATCGTGCTGCACACGATCTACGCCCTGCGCTACGCCCGGCTGTACTACTCCGGTTCGGGGGGCGGGATCGAGTTCCCCGGTGGGGAACCGCCGCAGTACACCGACTTCGCCTACCTGGCCTTCACCCTCGGGATGACCTACCAGGTCTCCGACACCGACCTGTCCTCGCGCAGGATCCGCAGCACGGCGCTCGGGCACTGCCTGCTCTCCTACCTGTTCGGCACCGTCGTGCTGGCCTCCACGGTCAACGCGGTCATCGGACTGGTGGGCGCGGGGCTGTCCTGACCGCGGCGAACGGCTACTCCATGCGGACTGTCACCGGCACGCCTGCCTCGATCGTCCGGGAGACCGTGCAGGTCCGATCGTGCGAGGCGGCCACCGTCCGCGGCAGGATCGCCCGGGCGGCGTCGCCCTCCGCGCCCTCGGGGAAGCGCACCCGGAAGGTGAGTTCGATGTCGCGCAGCACGTTCCCGGTCTCGTCCCGCACCGCGTGCGCGTCCACCCGGGCCGTGAACGACTCGGCCGTGCTCCGCCGCCCGGTGACGACGTCGACGTCGACGGCGGAGCAGCCGGCGATCGCGGCCAGCAGCAACTCGACCGGGGTGAAACCGTCGGGGTCCAGGCTGCCGAAGCGCAGCGGCACGCCGCGCGCGTTGCGCGCCAGGTAGATCCCCTCGTCCACCCGTTCGATGCTGACCCAGCGGTGCGTGTCGTCGGCCATCCGCAGATCCTGGCAGAGCGCCCTGCGGCTCGCGGTGCCGGCTCACAGGGTCCTCCCAGCCCGATCGCAGCCCCGGCGCATCTTCGGGTCCGAGGCTGAGGTCATGAGCGATGAGTCCGGGCCCACTCCGCCGCTCCCTCACGAGAGCGTCGTCGGCGACGCCGGTGGCGGCGTACCGCCCGGGCCGACCGAGTGACGACGTGAGCGCCGTGCTCGAACGACGCGGGACGAAGGGCGGCCCGAAGGTCCCGGTCACCGCGCGCACGAGGGCTGTACCCGCACCGCCCCGGCTGTCCCGCCAGCTGATCCGGTTCGCCGCGATCGGGGCGGCGAGCACCGGGGCGTACCTGGTGCTCTACCTGCTGCTGCGCCCCCTCGGCGCGCAACAGGCCAACGCGATCGCGTTGCTGGTCACGGCGATCGCCAACACCGCTGCGAACCGCAGGCTCACCTTCGCCGTGCGCGGCCCAGAGCGACGGATCCGCAACCAGCTTCAGGGGCTGGTCGTCTTCGCGGCCGGCCTGGCGGTCACCAGCGGTGCCCTGGCCCTGATGCACGGCCTGCTCGCTGATCCCGGCCGCCTGTGGGAGGTCGCGGCCCTGGTGGTTGCGAACGGGATGGCGACCCTGCTGCGCTTCGTGCTGCTGCGCACCTGGGTGTTCGACGGCCAGGCCGGCCCCGCCTGACCCCTCGTGATCGCCGAAGGGCAGGTCGCGGAGGAGCCTGAGGCACGCATCAGTAAGGGGCGTGCCGGGCCTCGGCCGGACTGACAACGTCGGCACTTCCGAATGACAACGAGCTCACCCGGAGTAGGGAGTACCTGAGGTGAAAACGGTTGCGAGAGAATTGATCCCTGCACAGCGTTACTGGGGGCGACAATGGGCCACGTTCCGCGTACCGTGGCATATACGGACAAGTAACCACCGGACCTTTGGCCTAGCCAGAGCGGGATTGCCGCGATCATCATGATGTAGCCGACGTCACAGTCGGCATACCTCGACCACCTTCCATCGGGTGGTCGCGGAGATTCCAGGCAAGTCCACCGGCGTCCTGCAGGCCGTCTTGCCGTGCCATCGGACAGGCCCAGCCTTCGTTGTCTGCCCCTCGGAGGGGAACACGTGCACAGCAAGTCGAGAGGACGTGACCTGATGACCGCGATCGACCACACCCAGCTGCATGCGCTGTCGGTGAGCGGGTTGGACCGGGACTTCGCCCGGCGGTACACCGCGCACCCCGACCACGCCGAGCTGCATCAGTTGCGCCTCGCGCTCGACCTTCAGATCGACTCCATGCTGCTGGCCCTGGGCGCCGCGGCCCGCGACCACAGCAACCACGTGCCCTGGCAGCGCTGGCTGATCGAGGACCTCGAGCTCGCCCGGGTGCTCACCGCGGCGCTCGTGGAGTCCGAGGTCGAGCCGACCCCCGCCCTCGGCGGGGCCACCAGCGGCATGGCCCACAACGCCCTGGACAACCTGGTCGCCCGGTACTCCTCCATGGAGGAACTGCTGCACGCCGCAGTACGCCGCCCGCACACCGGGCAGAGCTGGCGCCCAGCGGCCGCGCACGCGCTGATCCGCTGCCGCACCCGGCTGGAGGAACTGCACCTGCACCGCGCCGCCGCCCACGAACGGGAGGCGGCCGTGCGCCAGGCGTCCTCCGAGTCAACCATCGACCCCCACCACCGGGACGTCTTCTTCCCCGGCGAACTGCTCGGCTGACCCGGTCCGGCCGACCGGCGCTCGGGCGCTGGCACTCCTGCCCCCTTGTGTGCCAGCGCCTCGACCCCTCACTCTGCACCCAGGGGCGCCGACAGGTGCCCCCACACGGGTCCGCGCCGTCCGGCCGTGCCGCCATGACTGCCGGGGAGGTCGCTGATGTCCCAGCCACCTGTGGAGGTCGTCCCGTTCTCCGGCGGGAACCGGCAACTGTGCGGGTTTGTCGTCTCCGGGCGCTGGCCTGCCTCGACCCGCGAGTGGGCTCAGTTCCTGGCCCTGGCGGTGCGCCTGGCCGCAGTTCCGGGCCTGGTGCCGACGACCACCGTCTACCGCGCCGTGGAGGACATGCCCGAGGACCCTCAGCCGGGCACGGTGGGCCTGGTCACCCTTGCCGGTCCGGTGCTCGGGCACGGTGCTCCCCGTCCGGGGCAGTTCTCCGTCGACTCACCGCCGGCGCTGATCCTGCTGCACCCACCCGCCGAGAGCCGTCCGTCGACCCCGGAGGCGTTCGGCTCGGCGTCCGGGTGCGTGCTGCTGCCCGGTCTTCCGCACCTCGGCCTGGAACACCGGGCGGCCTGGGTGGAGGCCGAGGCCGACGGCACCGTCACCCGGCTGGTGAGCCAGGTCGGCGTCGACCCGCTGCTCGATCCGGACACGGCCGTGCTGGCCATGCTGCTCGCGGCCTGACCGCCCGGCGGTCGTCGTCGGTCTCCGCCGGCAAACCGGGGGCGACGCGCCGGTCACGCTCACGCGGCTTGCGGACACGGCCGGTTAGCGTGGAATCGTGGCTCATGATGCCCTTCCTGACCTTGTCGCGCCGCGACACGGTCGAGGCCGCCACGACGCCCCTGCATCGACCGTCTCGCTACCCGACGTGATCGAACCCCCGGCGGACGGCGTCCGCCCCGAGGACCAGGCCGACCCGTCCCCGCCCGGCGAGGTGGAGGCGGTGGAGACCCCCGTGGCTCCCGATCGGATCGAGGTGGACGTCGTGCCCGCCGTGGACCGGTGGCGCGCCACCCTGGCCGCGGCCCGGCTGCCGGACACCCTGGTCGGGGACGACCTCGGGGTCGAGGCGCTCGACCTGACCCACGCCCACCCGTCCGGGCTGGCCACCCTGATGGCCGGCCGGTCCACCCGCCTGTCCAGCCTGGTCCGCGAACCCGCTGCGCACGCCGCCGCCCGCCGCCGGGCCCGGGCCATCACCGCCAGCGCCGAGCAGTTGGCCGCCGAGCGGGGGGTCCGCTCCTGCTACCTGGCCGCGGGCCTGATCAGCTGGCATGACGGGCCGCGCAACGCGCCGGTGCTGCTGCGCAGCTGCACGCTGCACCCGCGCGGCGCCGGCCAGGACGACTACGAGCTCGACCTGGACGACGCCGCGACGGTGAACCCCGAGGTGCTGCGCCGTTTGAGCGTCACCCACGGGATCGCGCTGGACGCCTCCTCGCTCGGGGGGCTGTCGTTCGGGGCGGACGGCTTCGACCCGCGCCCGGTCTACGCCCTGCTCGAGGAGATGTGTTCGGGCATCAAGGGTTTCACGATCGACCGGAGACTGGTGGTGGGCAGTTTCACCGCCGGCTCCGATGCGCTGATCGCCGATCTGGACGCCGCCCGGCTCGCACTGGAGATCCATCCGCTGCTCGGCCGGCTGGCCAACGCCACCCCGTCGATGGACCGGCCCGACCTGCTGCCCCCGACCGCGCCGGCCACGACCCGGGCGACTCCGTTCGTCACCCTCGACCCCGAGCCGGAGACCGACGACACGGCGTTCGACCTGGATTGTGCGCAGCGCGCGGCGGTCGACGCCGCGCTCGGTGGGTCCCATGTGGCGATCGAAGGACCTCCGGGCACCGGGCTGACCCATACCCTCGCCGCGGCCGTGGCCACCCTGGTCGGGCGCGGTCGCCGGGCCCTGGTGGTCACCCCGCACCGGGGCACCGCCGACGCGGCCATCCGCCGGTTCACCGAAGCCGGCCTGGGTGACCTGGTGCTCGATCTGCACGACGGGGTCGGGGACCGCCCGAAGGTGCTGGCC
>JBAPWU010000401.1:0-6193 GCA_049283855.1 Kineosporiaceae bacterium | reverse complement strand
GCCCCGAGGCCCGATGGCGGCGCACGCCGTCCGACCTGGCCACCCTCGCCCCGCTGCAGCGCGACCTGCTCCGCGCGGCACTCGATGTCGTCCGCCCCGGCGGGGTGGTCGGCTACGTCACCTGCTCGCCGCACCCGGCGGAGACCACGATGGTGGTGGCCGATGTCCTGCGCGCCCGGGACGACGTCGTGCGGATCGGGCCCGACCGGCAGCTGTGGCCGCATCTCGACGGGTGCGACGCGATGTACCTCGCCCTGCTCCGCCGCGTACCATCGTCGCGGCCCTGAACAGCGTCGATCCAGCGCACGAGCACCGAGGAGAGAGCCCTGATGAGCGTCGAGGGAACGAGCGGTACCCAGGATGCCATCGCGCGGGCCGCGTTCGTCGACCACGTCCGCCAGCTGCTGCGCACCCGGCCCTCGTTCAGCGTGATGGGTCTGAGCCACCCGGCCCTGACGCCCTCCCGGCTGGTCGAGGTGCGCGAGGGCTCGGGCCGGGTCGAGCGGCTCTCGCTCGGCTACGGCGACGCCCAGGGGTCGGCCGGGCGGTTCGTGCTCGTGGTCTCCGGTGACCCGGGCCGCCCGCTGGACGACCTGGCCGGGCTGCTGGCCTCCGAGGCCCAGCGCCTGGGCGAGGCGGTCACCCAGGATCCGCCCACCGCGCCCGAACTGACCCCCGCCGGTGGCCTGCGGCTGAACATCCCGATGGAGGTCGACGGCCTGATCGTGGTCGAGGGCCTGCCGGTCCCGGCCCACCTGCGCCGCCAGGGCCGGCTGTGGGCGGCGCACATCACGGCCAGCCCCGGCCGGGTGGTCACCGTCGTGGCGCGCGGGGTCGACCCGGGCACCCTCCAGCTCAGTGAGGTCGCCGACCTCCGGCCCTACGTGAACGCGTGGGAGGAGCACCAGCTCAAGGCGATGGCGGCGGCCGCGTTCATGACCCCGCAGCGCTCCAGCGACGAGACCCCGGCCCAGGGGCTCGACGCCCACATCGCGTTGATCCGCTCCTGGCTGAACCAGCGGGGCCAGGGCGCCAAGCCGGACGGCTCACTGATCCTCGCCGACAGCGGTGCGCCCGAGCAGCAGCGCCTGTGGGAGGGGGCGGTGCGCACCCAGGTGCACTACGCCAAGCAGCGCGACCAGGACGCCACGGACGCGGTGGGCGCGATGGTCAACCAGGCGCTGCGGCTGGCCGAGCGCTCGACCTGGTTCGGCGACCGCAGCCGGGTGGTGCGCGCGCTCGAGGAGATGGCCCGCTACACGGTGTTCGACTCCGACGTGCCGAGCCGACGGGCCCAGGAATGGTGGGGCCGGGTCTGGCACCTGAGCACCACCGCCCCGCCCGCCGACCCGGACGAGGCCCGAGAGCGCCAGCGGGAGCATGCGGCGACCGAGGCGGTGTGGCTGACCGCCTGGGAGCGCTGGGCCGGGGGCGACGACGGGCACGGTCACGGCCACCGTCGCTGACCGGCGGAGGAGCCGGTGATGGACGTACAGATCTGCCCGTCGATCCTGTCGGCCGACTTCGCCCGCCTCGGCGAGGAACTGGACCGGGTCGCCGACGCCGACTGGGCCCATGTCGACGTGATGGACAACCACTTCGTGCCCAACCTCACCCTCGGCCTGCCCGTGGTCGAGGCGCTGGCCCGGGTGAGCCCGATCCCGCTCGACTGCCACCTGATGATCACCGAGCCGGATCGCTGGGCGCCCGGCTACGCCGAGGCCGGCGCCGCCAGCGTGACCTTCCACGCCGAGGCGGTGCAGGCCCCGATCCGGTTGGCCCGCCAGTTGCGCGCCCTGGGCGCGAGGGCCGGCCTCGCGGTCAAGCCGGACACGCCGATCGAGGCGTACCTGGAACTGCTGCCCGAGTTCGACATGCTGCTGGTGATGACGGTCGAGCCGGGCTTCGGCGGGCAGCCCTTCCTGGACGCCTGCCTGCCGAAGGTGCGCCGGGCCCGGGAGGCGATCGGGGCCTCCGGGCTGGACGTGTGGCTGCAGGTCGACGGCGGGGTCGGGGTGGACACGATCGAGCGGTGCGCGCAGGCCGGCGCCGACGTCTTCGTGGCCGGTTCGGCGGTCTTCGGGGCCGACGATGCGGCTGCGAGGATCGCCACCCTTCGCCGGCTCGCGACGCACGCTGGCGGCTGAGCGTCTATTCTGGCCCCGACACACGCGTGCTCCGGGGTCGGTGAAAATCCGAACCGGCGGTGACAGTCCGCGACCCGACCGCAGCCAGCGGCCGGTTGACCTGGTGGAACTCCAGGACCGACGGTGAGAGTCCGGATGGGAGGCAGCACGCGCGGCGCGTACGCGCCGTCGTCCGCGGTCGGCGTGGCCGGTAGGCCACCCGCTCGGACGGCGGGAGCGTGGGCTCCGTACGTTCCCCGGAGTTCGTCCCGAATTCGACACCAGGACGGACACCAATGAACATCCTCAAGTGGCTCTCGGAAGCCAGCATCCAGATCGGCGACTACCAGTTGCGCTGGCTGGAGCTGATCGGCGTGATGATCGGCCTCGCTTCGGCGGTCGGCGGCATGAAGCGGCGGGTCTGGGCCTGGCCGGTGGGGATCACCGCCAACGTGCTGCTGTTCTTCGTCTACATCAACGCGATCCTCGACCCCCAGGCGGGGGAGCGGACGCCGCTGTTCGGCCAGTCCGGCCGCCAGATCTTCTTCATCCTGACCAGCGCCTACGGGTGGTACCGCTGGCGCCAGCACCAGCGCAGCCACGCCGCCGGGCAACCGGCGATCACGCCGCGCTGGGCCACGATGACCGAACGGGCCGCGCTGGTCGGCACCTGGCTGGTCGGGGTCGGGATCGTGCAGGCGCTGTTCGCCCAGATCGGCGCCGGCTGGCCGGCCCCGCGCTGGTACTACTGGTGCGACGCCTGGATCTTCATGGGCTCGTTGCTCGCCACGTACGCCATGGCTCGCGGCTGGAACGAGTTCTGGCTCTGCTGGATCGGCGTGGACCTGGTCGGGGTGCCCCTGCTGCTGCACTCCAACTACATCCCCACCGCCGTGCTCTACGCGTTCTACGCCGTGTTCGTGATCTACGGCTTCGTGGTCTGGCTGCGGGCCAGCCGCACCGAGACCGAACCGGTCCTCCTGGATCGCGACGTGTCGCCGGCCGCGGCGTCCTAGCAGGCGGCTCGACTAGGCTCGAGGCGTGAAGAGCTTCGAGCTGCTGTTCGCAGAGCTGGCCTCCCGGGCCGCCACCCGACCCGAGGGATCGGGAACGGTGGCGGCCCTGGACGCCGGCGTGCACAGCATCGGCAAGAAGGTGGTCGAGGAGGCCGCCGAGGTGTGGATGGCCGCCGAGCACGAGAGCCCCGAGCGGGCTGCCGAGGAGATCTCCCAACTGCTCTATCACGTCCAGGTGCTGATGCTGGCCAAGGGCCTGAGCCTGGACGACGTCTACCGCTACCTGTGACCGCCGCGAACGACTCCCGCAGAAGGACTCCCATGCTCCGCGTCGCCGTGCCCAACAAAGGTTCGCTGTCCGGTGACGCGGCCGAGATGCTCCGGGAGGCCGGGTACCGCCAGCGCCGCGACCCGCGCGAGCTGATGCTCACCGACGCCGAGAACGAGGTGGAGTTCTTCTACCTGCGCCCGCGCGACATCGCCGTCTACGTCGGCGCGGGCACCCTCGACGTCGGGATCACCGGCCGGGACCTGCTGCTCGACTCCGGCGCCGACGCGCGTGAGGTGATGCCGCTGGGCTTCGCCGAGTCCACCTTCCGGTTCGCCGCCCGCCCGGGGGCGTTCGGCGCCGCCGAGGACCTGGGGGGGCATCGGGTGGCCACCAGCTACGCCGGCCTGGTCACGAGCTACCTCGGCGAGCGATCGGTGACCGCGACCGTGGTGCGCCTGGACGGCGCGGTCGAGACCGCCGTCCAGCTCGGGGTGGCGGATGTGATCGCCGACGTGGTGGAGACCGGTGGAACCCTGCGTGCCGCCGGGCTCGAGGTGTTCGGTGAGCCCATCCTGCGCTCCGAGGCGGTCATGGTGCGCCGCGGGGGCGCCGGCGACCACCCCGGGTTGGAGGTGCTCATCCGGCGGTTGAACGGCGTGCTGGTCGCCCGCCAGTACGTGCTGATGGACTACGACGTGCGGGTCGAGCTGGTCGAGAAGGCCTGCGAGATCACCCCGGGCCTGGAGTCGCCCACGGTCTCGCCGCTGCACGACCAGGGGTGGGTGGCGGTGCGGGCCATGGTGCCCCGCGACCGCACCAACCAGGTGATGGACGACCTGTACGCCCTCGGCGCCCGCGCCATCCTGGTCACCAGCATCCACGCCTGCCGGCTCTGAGGAAGACCGCCATGGACCCCCGACCGAGCGAGGCCGACCTGTACCGGCCCTTCGTCTCCACCCGCGGACGGCGGGTCGCGCTCGGTGTGGGCGTGACCCAGTTCGTGGTGCTCACCGCGGGCGGAGTGAGTCTGCCCCCGCCCTTCACCTGGGTGGAGAAGGGCCAGGTGGTGCTGGTCGCCCTGCTCATCGCCTACGCCCTCTGGCGGTTCGCCCGGGTGCGGGCGATCGCCGACGGCACGGGGCTGGTGGTGCACAACCTGCTGCGCACCACCCGGCTCGAGTGGGCCCAGATCGTCGCCGTCCGGCTCGGCGGCGGCAACCCCTGGGTCAGCCTCGACCTCGCCGACGGCGACACCCTGGCCGTGATGGCCATCCAGCGCGCCGACGGCGAGATCGCTCAGGGCGAGGCGAAGCGGCTGGCCACGCTGGTCGCGCTGAACAGCCGCACCGCCCGCGACACCTGAGCCGCTACTTCGCGGCGGCCTCGACCGCGGCCTTCAGGGTGGCCGGCGCGGAGTCGGCGATCTTCTTGCCGTTGACCACGATGGTCGGGGTGGCGTTGAACCCGGCCTTGGAGAAGGCGTCGGTGGAGGTCTGGGTCCACAGCTTGTACTTCTGCTCGCGGATCACCGGTTCGATCGCCGACTTGGTCGCGCCGGCCGTGACCGCCAGCTCGATCAACTTGTCGTCGGTCAGACCGGGCCCACCCTCTTCGGGCTGGGCGTCGAACAGGGCCCGGTGGAAGGCGACGAACGACGTCGGGGAGCTGTTCAGGACGGCGGCGGCCGCGTTCAGCGCCCTGGTCGAGTACCCCGCCGGTGTGGTGCGGTCATCGAGGATGGCGACCGGCCGGTAGACCACCTTCACCGTGCCGGCCTTCACCCACGCGTCGATCTGGGCGGCGTTGGCCGTCTCGAAACTCCTGCAGGCCGGGCAGAGGAAGTCCTCGTAGGCCTCGATGGTGACCTTGGCGGAGGAGCTGCCGGAGAGGATCCCGCCGTCGAAGAGGTTGGCCGGCGGTGCGGACGCGGCGACGTCGCGCGCCTTGGCGTTGTCGGAGGCGGTCTTGACGAGGATCACCCCGGCGACCAGGACGGCGATCACGGCCGCCACCGCACCGGTGATCATGAAGGTGCGGCGGCGGGCCTCGGCCCTGGCGGCCTCGGCGCGCAGTTCGGCGGCCTTCTCCCGGGTCGACTTGGCGGTTCGGGCGTTGGTCATGGTCAGGCTCCAGTCAGCGAGGGGGTCAGGCCCAGGCGGGCGTCGAGGGACAGGCGGCTGAGCGGCCGCCAGGTGAGGAGAGCGGCCAGGGCCAGGAAGCCCAGGTCGCGCAGGATGTCCTTGATGTAGCCCGGCACCGGGTCGGCGACCGCGGTCCCGGTGTTGCCGAAGCACCCGCAGTTGATCGACAGGCCCCGGGCCCAGGCGCTGACGATCCCGAACAGGAACATCACCATCAGGGCGGCGGTGACCGCGGCGGCGAGCCGGGTGCCCAGGCCGATCAGCAGCAGCACGCCGAGCACCAGTTCCAGGGCGGGCAGGCCGTAGGCGAACGGTCGGACCAGGGCCTCGGGCACCAGTTGGAAGGCACGCACGCTGCGTACCGTGCCCTCGGTGTCGAGCAGCTTGGGCCAGCCGGCCGTGAACCACACACCGGCCAGGAACAGTCGGGCGAGGGTGGCCAGCCAGGGCTGCCACCCGGAGAGACGGGTCACCGGGTACTCCAGTTCGACGGCGGAATCACGCAGGCAGTGGTCGGCCCACCGCCGGTGGTCCCCGGCGCAACCGCAACGACGGCACCCACTGCGGGGCCACGTCCGTCTGTGTGGTGTCGATCTGGTCCCGGTACCCTCCGCTGGGCGAGGGCAACGGCGCGGCCAG
>JBAPWU010000400.1:0-4115 GCA_049283855.1 Kineosporiaceae bacterium | reverse complement strand
CCGTCCCGGCGGGTGCCCCGGTCGCCCTCCTGCACCCGCACGAGCCCGGCGCCGTCGCCGCTCTGCTGGGCATCCTGGCCTCGGGGCGCCCGGTGGTGGTCCTCGATCCACGCACCCCGGCGGCGCGCCTGCAGGTCTTCCTGGAGCGCTCGGGCGCGAGCGCCGTCCTGGTCCACCCGGACACGGCCGAGGTCGCCACCCGGATCGCTGAGCAGGTGCTGCTGCCGCGGTCGGGGCCGGTCGAGGTCGGCGAGCTGTGGGAGCAGCTGCCCGATCCGTCGGCACCGGCCGCGCTCGCGTTCACCTCCGGCTCGACCGGTCGGCCCAAGGTCGTGATCAACGACCACCGGATGCTGGTCCGCGACGCCTGGACCAACTCGATCGACACCGGGTGCTACGGCGCGGACGACGTGGTCGCACACACCCTGCCCCTGGCCTTCCACGCCGGGCTGATGGTCACCGTGGCGGGTCTGATGGTCGGCTCCCGGATGGAGCTGTACGACGTCCGCGGGGCCGGGATCGCGGGCCTGCCGTCCTGGTTGCACCGGGTCGGCGCCACCGTGATGCACTCCAGCCCGGCGATCCTCCGGGCGTTCGTCGGCACCCGGCCCGACCCGTCGCTGCTGACCGGGCTGCGCTCGCTGACCATCGCCGGGGAGACCGCGCACGGCCGGGACGTCGAGGCGGCGCGGGCGCTGCTGCCGCCGACCTGTGTGGTGCGCAACCGCTACGGCTCGAGCGAGACCGGGCTGATCGCCGAGTACGCGGTGCCGGCCGATCACCCGCCGCTGGCCGGGCCGCTGCCGGTCGGGCGCCCGGTCGGGGACACCGTGCTGCGCCTCGTCGGCGACGACGGCAGCGTGCAGCCGGACGGCGAGCCCGGGGTCCTGACGGTGACCACCGCCTATCTCGCCTCGGGCTACTGGAACGACCCCGAGAACACCGCGACGTCCTTCTCCCAGAACGCCGACGGCACCCGGACGTACCGCACCAGCGACGTCGGGGTGATCGACGGCGGGGTGCTGCGCCTGCTCGGCCGACGCGACCACAGCGTGAAGATCCGCGGCTACCTGGTGGAGCCGGGCGAGGTCGACGCGGCACTGTTCGCCCTGCCGGAGGTGACCGAGGCGGTCACCGTCAGCGCGCCGCGACCGGGGTCGGACGCCGCCCGGCTGGTCAGCTACCTGGTCTCGACGGCCGAGCAGCCCAGCGCAGCGGCGGTGCGGGCCGCGCTGCGCTCGGTGCTGCCGGGGCACATGGTGCCCGAGGTGGTGGTCTTCCTGAAGGCGTTGCCGCGCACCGATCGGGGAAAGCTCGACCGCGCGGCGCTGCCCGAGCCGCCCGCGATCGGCGGGCCGGAGACCTACGGGCCGGTCAGTGACTGGGAGCAGGCCGTCGCCGACGTCTGGGCCGGCGCGCTGGAGCTGGAGTCGGTGGGGCCGGACCAGGACTTCTTCGAGCTCGGCGGGGACTCCCTCGCCGCCGAGGCCGTGCTGGCCGCGACGGTGTCCGAGCTCGGCGTCCCGGCCGGCCAGGTGACCGCTACCGTGCTGACCGAGGCGCCCACGGTACGCGAGTACGCCGCCCGGGTGCGACGGGCACCCGATGCCCTCGGCGCGGTGCTGGTTCCCCTGCAGCGCACCGGCTCCCGGCCACCGCTGTTCTTCGTCGCCGGCGGCGGGGGCCTCGGGCTGGCCTTCGTCGCCCTGGCCCGCCGGATGGGCTCCGACCAGCCGTCCTACGCCCTGCAGATGCACGGGATGGAGCGACGCGGCCTGCCGGACTGGACCGTGAAGCGCGCCGCCCGGCGCAGTATCCGGGTGATGAGAACCGTTGCGCCGCAAGGCCCCTACCGCGTGGCGGGGCACTCCTTCGGCGGACTGATCGCCCTGGAGATGGCTCGGCAGCTGCGGGCCGGGGGCGAGGAGGTCGAGCTGCTGGCGATTCTGGACTCCTTCCCGCCCGACCCCGCCCTGCACCCCGCACCGGAACCTCGTCCCTTGGTCGCGCGGCTTCGGGCCGGATTGGGACTGCTCGCGACCGGGTGGGCGACCACCCCGGGCACGGGGAACTACTGGCGGTTCTACGACCTGACCTCCTTCGTCGGACGCCACCACCGCACGTCGCCCTACCCGGGCCGGGCGCTGGTGCTGGTCGCCGACTCCCCCGAGCGGGCCCAGCGCTCGGCCTGGGCGGGGCACCTGACCGGCGACTGGACGGTGGTCGAGGTCGGCGGCGACCACCTGTCGATGCTGCGCGAGCCCTACGTCGCCGACGTCGCCGCCGCCCTGGCGTCGGCGCTGTAGACCCTGCTCAGGCGGGTTTTCGCGGGTCAGGGTAGGTGCGCAGCCAGGAGCTCGGCCAGGTGGACGGCCTTGCGGTCGGTCAGCTGGTCGACCTGGGTGCGGCAGGAGAAGCCGTCGGCCAGCACCACGGCGTCGGGATCCGCCGCCAAAGCGGGCAGCAGCGCGGTGTTCGCCACCGCCACCGACACGTCGTAGTGCCCCTGCACCACACCGAAGTTCCCGGCCAGCCCGCAGCAACCACCCACCGGCGTCACCTCGGCGCCGGCGGACCGCAGCAGCGCCGCGTCGGCCTCCCACCCGAGCACCGCGTGCTGGTGGCAATGCGGCTGCGCCACCGCTCGGACCCCCTCCAGCCGGCGCAGCTGCGCGGGCAGGTCGGCGCCGTCCAGCAGTTCGGCCAGGGTCTGCACCCGCACCGTGCGCCCGACCAGCTCACGGGCATCGTCCCGGAACACCGCCGTGCACGACGGCTCCAGGCCCACCACCGGGATCCCTTGCGCCACAGCAGGTTCGATCGCCTCGATGCTGTGCATGAGCAGCCGGCGGGCCACCCCACGCTGACCGGTGGAGATCCAGGTCAGCCCGCAGCACTGCTCCCGCGCAGTGATCTGCACGCTGAATCCGGCCGCCTCCAGTACCCGCACGGCCGCCACACCGACGTGCGGGGAGAAGTGATCCGTGAACGTGTCCACCCAGAGCAGCACCCCCCGCCCGCCACCGCTCTGGGCCGGCTCGTGCGTGGCGAACCACGACCGGAACGTCTGGGGGGCGAAGGCGGGCAGCGGCCGGCGGGCGTCGATCCGCCCGGCCCGCTTGACGGCGGCGGCCAGGGACGGGACGGCGAGCAGCCGGTTCACCGCGGACGGCGCCAGCGCGGCCAGGCGCGACCACAGGGGCAGCCAGCCGAGCGCGTAGTGGTCCATCGGGCGCAGGCGGCCCCGGTAGGCCTGGTGCAGCACCTGGGACTTGTACGCCGCCATGTCGATCCCGGTCGGGCAGTCCGAGGCACATCCCTTGCAGGACAGGCACAGGTCGAGCGCCTCGTGCACCTCTGGGGCCTGCCAGCCCCCGGTGACCAGGGAGCCGTTCACCATCTCCTGCAGCACCCGGGCCCGTCCGCGGGTGGAGTCCTTCTCGTCGCGCGTGGCCAGGTAGGACGGGCACATCACGCCGCCGGCGCCGGTGGTGTCGGCCCGGCATTTGCCCACTCCGGTGCACTGGTGCACGGCGTGGGCGATCTCGGCCAGGGAATGCCGTTGGGCCAGGCGCAGATCGACGTCGACGGGCGCCGGGCGCACGATCACGCCCGGGTTGAGCACCCCCCGCGGGTCGAGGAGGTCCTTCACGTCGGCGAACAGGTGCAGGGCCTCGGGCGAGTACATCAGCGGCAGCAGTTCGCTGCGGGCCCGGCCGTCGCCGTGCTCCCCGGACATCGAGCCGCCGTGGGCGGCGACCAGCCGCGCGGCGTCGAGCAGGAAGGCGCGCAACGTCGCGGCGCCGTCCGCGCGCTCGAGCGGCAGGTCGAGCCGGATGTGCAGGCACCCCTCCCCGAAGTGCCCGTAGGGCATGCCGGTCAGGTCGTGCCCGGCCAGCAGATCCTCGAAGGCGCGCAGGTAGTCGCCGAGCCGCTCCGGCGGCACCGCCGAATCCTCCCAGCCCGCGTGGGCGGGCAGACCGCGCGGGCTGCGCGCGGACAGCCCGGCACCGTCCTCGCGGATCCGCCACAGTGCCAACGCCTCTCGCGGGTCGGTGACCACCCGGGACGCCAGGGCGCCGGCCGCGGCGACCACCCGCTGCGCGCGATCGGCG
>JBAPWU010000399.1:0-2433 GCA_049283855.1 Kineosporiaceae bacterium | reverse complement strand
GTGCGCGGGTCGGCGCACAGGTCGGCGGCGTCCAGCCGGGCCAGGTTGGCCCGGCCCGACAGGTAGGGGTGGAACGCCGGCCCCTCGACCAGGGCGCCCACCCGGGGCAGCGCCGCCCGCGCCTGCTGCGGGATCGCATGGCCGAGGACGGACCGCTCCCCCGCCGTCGGCTGGATCAGGCCGAGCAGCATCCGGATCGTGGTGGTCTTCCCCGAGCCGTTGGGCCCGAGGAAGCCGTAGACCGATCCGGAGGGCACCTCGAGGTCCACCGCGTCGACGGCGACCTGGCTGCCGAACCGCTTGGTCAGGGCGGTGGTGCGAACCGCCCAGTCGGCCTCGCTCACCTGGCGCTGAGCGCGGCGTACAGGCGCTGCGGCTCGACGGCGCCCACCACGACCCGGCCGTCATCGGTGAGCAGCACCGAGAACAGGGTGCCGTTGAGCAACCGGCCCGATCCCCAGGTGCCCGACACCTTCGGCAGTGAGGAGAGCACACCCTGCAGCTGGGCCAGCTGGCCACCTCCGGAACCCTTCTGGTCGGCGGACGTCGCGGGCATGGCGGCGACCATGACACTGGACCAGCCGGTCCCCACCACGCGCGGCCGGGTGCCCTTGTCGGCCGGCGCCGGCGTGGACGAGGCGGCGTCACCGGTGGGCGCAGTGCCCTCGGTGACCTTCGTCCCGGGCGGGGGGTCGAAGGCGAACTGTCGAGCCTCGGGCACCGTGAAGTCGACGCTGGTGAAGCCGACCTCGAAGGCCGGGGCGCCGACCCGGGTCGAGAACACCTGCACCCGCAACGGGACCCGCTGCTCGCCGTCCACCGCGATCCGCACCGACGCCACGAGCGACCCGGCCTCGCGCGGGGTCAGGACCAGCTCGTAGGCGGCCCGTCCGGCGACCGTGGTGGTGCCCGGAGAACTGACCACGGTGCTCGGGTCGAGCGCGGCCAGGGCTCGGTCGGCCGCCTCCTGGGGGGTCTTGGGCAGGTCGGACGGCGTCGGCATCGGGGTGGCGCCGGTGGCCGTGGCGCCGGCCGGCACGGTGTAGTGCGTGGCCGAGGCGCCCCGGCTGGACCACAGCCAGACATCACGCCCGTTGCGCACGATGTCGGACTCGCCCATCGCCCCGGTCAGGGCCAGCCGGGCCTTGTCCGGCCCGGCGTACCAGACCCGCCAGGTGTGGGTGCCGCTCACGGTCGAGGCGAGCTCGGAGGAGCCGCCCCCACCGGCGCCCGGCAGCGTCAGCTCGGGCAGGCCCAGGTTCGAGGTCTGCACCACCGTGCCCGACACGCCGGCCAGGCGGGCCTGCTGCACGTCCACCAGGAGTTGCGCGGGGGTGCGGGGGCCGAGGGTGGCGTCGGCGCTGGCGTTGCCCGAGAGGCTGACCGCGAACGTGGCGGCGGCGGTGACGGCGATCGCGGCCGCCGGGGCCGCCCAGCGCAGCCGGGGGTGATCGGTGACGAAGCTCATGACTCCATCCTGCACCCCGGCTGCTGAACGCCGGCTGAACGTGGTGGAGGTGTCATCGTGGTGGGGTGCGACTGCTGATCGTCGAGGACGAGCGCCCGATGGCCGAGGCCCTGCGCCGAGGGCTGGGCGCCGAGGGCTTCGTGGTCGACGTCGCCTCCGACGGCACCCGCGGCCTGGAGGCGGCGCGGTTCGGCGGCTACGACGCGGTCGTGCTCGATGTGATGCTTCCGGGCATGTCGGGTTATACCGTCGTGCGCACCCTGCGCGAGGAGTCGAACTGGGTGCCGGTGCTGATGCTGAGCGCCAAGGACGGCGAGTACGACCAGGCCGACGGGCTGGACTACGGCGCCGACGACTACCTGACCAAGCCGTTCTCGTTCGTGGTGCTCCTGGCCAGGCTGCGCGCGCTGCTGCGCCGGGACCCGCTCCCCCGGCCGACCATGCTGCGGGCCGGTGCGGTGATCCTGGACCCGGCCGCCCGCACCGTGCAGGTCGAGGGCACCGAGACCGCCCTTGCCCCGAGGGAGTTCGCCGTCCTGCAGGAACTGCTGCGCGCCCATCCGGGGGTGGTCTCCAAGGAGGGCCTGGTCGATGCGGTCTGGGGCAACGTGGCGGCCACCGACGCGAACATCGTCGAGGTGTACATCGGCCACCTGCGGCGCAAGATCGGCCGGGACCGGATCGAGACGGTCCGCGGGGCCGGGTACCGGTTGCGCCCGTGAGCCTGCGCGCCCGTTTGATGACCATCGGCGTGGCCGGCGTCGCCTTCGCCCTGTTCGCCGGCGGCCTCGCCCTCTACCTGGTGATGACCGCGACCCTGAACCGCTCGGTGGACGACGCCGCCCGCTCGACCGCACGCCAGGTCGCCGTCATGGTCGACGCCGCCCGCCTGCCCGACCCGATCCCGGCGGCGGGCGCCCAGGTCGTGCAGGTGCTGGACGGTGCCAACCGCGTGGTCGGCGGGT
>JBAPWU010000398.1:0-3008 GCA_049283855.1 Kineosporiaceae bacterium | reverse complement strand
CGCCGCGGCCGACCCCACCGAGGCGCCCCCGGCCGCCTCACTGACCGCGCAGGCCGATGCCGCCCGGGCAGGCTTCGATGCCGCGCTGGCGGCGCGAGACGTGGACGGCTGCGTCACGGCGATCCTCGATCTGGAGGCCGCGATCGAGGCCTGGAGCACCGACTCCCTGCAGAGCGAGGAGGCCGATCGGGCCCGGCGGTTGCTCCGTTCGCTCGTGGTGCGCCTGGGCGAGCTGGCCGAGGGGGGCGCACGAGACCCGGCGGACGCCGTCCGCCCCTTCGTCGAGCTGCTCCTGGACCTGCGCGGGCGGGCCCGCACCGGCAAGGACTTCGCCACCGCGGATCTGATCCGGGACGGTCTGACGGCGAGCGGCCTGGAGATTCGCGATACTCCCCAAGGCGTGACCTGGTCACTCGGGTAGTCTCGATGACCGTGATCGGTCCATGGCCCCAACGCATGGTGAACCCCATCCGAGCCTATGACTGGGGTTCCACCACCGTGCTGGCACGGCTGCAGGGCCGGCGGCCGACCGGCGAGCCCGAGGCCGAGCTGTGGATGGGCGCTCATGGCAGCGCCCCCTCCCAGTTGATGCAGCTCGACGGCAGCACGGTGCCGCTCGACCACGCGATCGAGGAGAACGCCGGGCCGATCCTCGGATCCCAGGTCCATGAGGCGTTCGGGCCGCGACTGCCGTTCCTGCTCAAGATGCTGGCGATCGCCCGGCCGTTGTCGGTACAGGTGCACCCGACCGCGGAGCGGGCCAGGGCCGGGTTCGACGGCGAGGCCGACATCCCGGGCGACCACCACTACGTCGATCCCTTCCCCAAGCCGGAACTGCTCTACGCGCTCGAACCGCTGGACGCCCTGTGCGGGTTCCGGTCCGCCGCCGACGCCGGCCGGCTGCTGTCGCTGCTGGGCACGGAGCGGACCCGGCTCCTGGCCGGCCTGCTGATCGGGCACGAGTCGGAGCTGCACCTGCTGGAGAGTGTGCTGCGCACCCTGGTCACCTGGCCGCAGGAGGACCGGACCGAACTGGCCCAGGATGTCGCCCGTGCCGCGAAGCGGCTGCTCGCCACGGCCGGGCCGAACCAGGGGTCCGCACTCGCCCCCGCCGACCGCCGAGCGCTGACCTGGGCCTGCCGGCTCGCGCAGCGGCACCCCAAGGACCCGCTGGTCGCCGCGCCGTTCGTGCTGGACCTGATCCGCCTGGAACCGGGTGAGGTGCTGTTCGTCCCCGCCGGCGCCCCCCATGCCTACCTGTTCGGGCTGGGCGTGGAGATCATGGCCAACTCGGACAACGTGCTTCGTGCCGGGTTGACCCACAAGCCGATCGCGATCGACGAGCTCCTGCACGTCGTGGACGGCGACTCGCGGCCGGTCCGCGACGTCCCGTTCTGCTGGCTGGGCCCGAACGAGGTCGCCTGGGCCCCCGACGTCGCCGAGTTCCAGCTGAGCCGGATCTGGATGACCGGGGAGGCTCCGGTCACCGCCTACCCGGGGATCGCCGGGCCGCAGGTGCTGCTGTGCACCTCGGGCCCGGTCCGGGTGGCCTGCGGCGACACCGAGGTGCTGCTCGAGCCGGGTCAGTCGGCCTTCGTCGGTGCCAGCGGCTCGACGCTGTCGATGACCGGGCCCGGCGAGATCTTCCGGGCCAGCGCCGGAGGGCAGCGGATCCCCCGCTGATCCCGCCGGAGATGAAGCTCAGCAGGCGAACGTTCAGGATGCGAACCGTTGCAGTCTCTGTGAGCATGGAGCATGGCCAGCCATGCCGTGATCACCGTCACCAGGGTCGGCACCCAGGTCGTCGTCCGCTTCGCGGGCGACGTCGGTGACCAGCACGCCGACGCATTGCGTGAGGCGCTCGACGACGTCGATCGGATGGCGCTGCGCCGGGTGGCCGTCGACCTGTCCTGCGCACGACGGGTCGACGGGATGGCGATCGACTTCCTGACCACGCTCAACGGGCGCTGGGTGGTCAAGCACCTGAACATCCCGCCCCACCTGCGTGGACTGTTGCCACCCAGCTTCGACACCGCCCCCGCCGAAGGGTGAGCATCCCTCGGCACCGGTCGCTCAGCGCAGGTCGCCCAGCACCAGGTCGATCAACGCCGCGTTGCCCCGGCCGTCGACCGCGATCCGCGCCAGCGCGTGCCCACCGGTCAAGGCCCGTCCCGCTGCCGCGGCCTCTCCCTGGGGCAGGAACCAGCTCTCGATCCCGCAGCGCAGTTGCCAGCCCTCGTCCTGACAGCGCACGTAGGGACCGGCCGTCGGCCGGGTCACCGTCACCGCGGTGCCCCTCCAGACGGTGCCGTCCTGGACCAGCGGGACGAACACGGTGCCGCGGGGCCCGGTGGAGGAGTCGGGACCCGGCCGCGAGGTCAGGTCGGGGTAGGTCAGCGACACGTACGCCCCACGGAAGGGGTCGATCGGGTCGTACGGCGCGACCCGCAGCAGGTACTGGTGCCCGGTCAGCCGGGCGGACAGCGGCCCCGCGACCGCCGCAGCGACCAGCCCGCACTGCGCCAGCACGACCAGCCCGACCAGCACCCGGCGGTCGGCGAGCACCCTGGTCACGATTCCTCCGCGGTGGTCCGGGCCACCAGCCGACGCCTGGCCCGGTCGAACAGGTAGCCGCTGGCCAGCAGCACCAGCCCGACGGCCAGGAACAGGCTCGCCCCCGAGATGATCGGAGCGAACACCGCGAAGCTCTGCACGGTGGTGAACAGCACCAGCGCCGCCGTCGCCAGGCCGGTCAGGGCCGGCAGGTCGCGGCGCACCCCGAGCACCGCGTACCACCCGGCGACCGCGAGGTAGACCAGGACGCTGACCACGGCGCGCACCGTGGTGGTCGCGCTCGGCTCACCGCCGACGACCTCCGCCGGCCACCAGACCAGGGCCACTCCCGAGGCGACCGCCAGCATCGGTACCACGACCTCGAGCCGGTCGGCGCGAGCGCCGACCCCCAGCGCGGCCAGCGCCACCGCCGCTGCCGCCACCGCTCCGACGGT
>JBAPWU010000397.1:0-3747 GCA_049283855.1 Kineosporiaceae bacterium | reverse complement strand
GGCGGGGCCTGGCCTCGGAGTCGTGGCTACCCGGCCCCTGGCCCGTCGTCGCGGTCGTTCGACCCTGTGGCGGCCATCCGTTGAGGTGGACGGCCACCCCCGAACCTAGCCGATCCCCAGCGCCTGTCAAATGCCGTCTGACCTGCGCGGATGCGGATCCGCCCAGGTCGGCAGGGTTGTCCCCGGAACCCGGCTCGCCAGGCTTTCCGGCATTGTCGGGCGTGTCGTGCGGGCCTCAGGCCGGCACCACCACGGTGCCCGTCGCGGTGGTCACCACCAGTGGCGGGTCGAGCACCTCGGCGGCGCTCTCCCCCCGGTCGGGCCGGCCCCGGCAGACCACCGTCGCGGTCAGCTCCAGCTCGCGGCTGCGACGTCCGACCCGGACCAGCCGGGCCGAGACCTCCAGGACGTCGCCCGCGCGCACGGGGGCATGGAAGCGCACGTCGGCGTAGCCGGCGAACAGGCCCTCGTCGCCGTCGGTGCGGATGCACAGCTCGGTGGCGACGTCGCCGAAGCAGGCGAGGCTGTACGCGCCGTCGACCAGGTTCCCGGCGTAGTGGGCGTGGGCGTAGGGCACGTAGCGCCGGTGGGTGACGGTGGCGCCCAGGCGCGGGTCGGCGTCCGGGTGGGTGGGCGGTGGATCGGCGTCGTTCATGCGGTTCTCCTGGTCGGGGCGGGCAGTAGGGCATGGACGAGGTAGGAGGCGACCTCGGCGGGAGTCGTGCCCTTGCCGAACACCCGATCCACGCCGAGCTCGGTGGCCGCGCCCTCGTCGAACCGGGGCCCCCCGACCACCAGCAGCGGACGACGTCCGGCCGGGTAGGCCTCGCGGAACGCCGCGGACATCTCCTTGGTGTTGTGCAGGTGCGCGTCGCGCTGGGTGACCACCTGGGAGACCAGGACGGCGTCCGCCCTGGCCTGATGTGCCCGCTCGACCAGGTCGGGGATCAGGACCTGGGCGCCGAGATTCACCACCGAGATCTCCCGGTAGTACTCCAGGCCCTTCTCGCCGGCGAAGCCCTTGATGTTCAGGATCGCGTCGATGCCGACGGTGTGGGCGTCGGTGCCGATGCAGGCCCCGACCACCACCAGCTTGCGGCGCAGCCGGGAACGGATCGCGGCGTTGGTCTCCTTGGCGCCGAGCAGCGGGTACTCACGCTCGACCACCTGGACGGCGTCCAGGTCGACCAGATGGTGAACCCGACCGTAGACCACGAAGAACGTGAACCCCTCCCCCATCGCCCTGGCATGCACCACCATCGCCGGGTCGATGCCCATGCTCCTGGCCAGGGCCTGGGCCGCACCCTCCGCCCGTTTGCCGGCCGGCACCGGCAGGGTGAAGGAGACCTGCACCATGCCGTCGCCCGTGGTGTCGCCGTAGGGGCGCACCAGGTGCCGCTTCGTCGCGCTCACCGCGTCGCTCCTTCCTCGAGCAGGTCGATGGCCGGGTTGAGGTAACCGCTCTCGCGGCGCTCGACGCCCTCCAGGCCCTTGCCGCGGTCGGCGGGCCGCTTCATCAGGCCGAAGGTGCCGGTGCCGATCGCCTCGAGCAGACCGTTCTCGCCGATCTGCTCGAGCAGGGTCACTGCTTCGTCCAGCACGGTGGCGGCCCGCCGGGCGATGAACCCGTCGGCCGGTGGGTGGAAGTCCTCGGCCAGGCCGGCGCAGGAGTCCATCACGTAGCGCACGTTCTGCAGGGCCAGGTCGCGGTCGGACAGCCACGGGGTGACCACCGCCTCGGTCATCATGCCGACCAGCAGGATGCCCTGTCCGGTCAGCAGCCCGGCCAGGTTGAAGAAGCCGTCGAGCAGATAGCCGCGGAAGACGTCGCCGGTCATGTGCTTGGTCGGCGGCATCCACTTCAGCGGGGCATCCGGGAACAGGGTGCGGGCCAGCAGGGCATGGGCCAGCTCGAGCCGGAACGACTCGGGCACGTTCGGGTCGATCTCGAAGGCGTGGCCCAGCCCGAGCTGCCAGTCGGCCAGGCCCGCCTCCTTGGCGAAGTACTCGTTCAGGAGCTGGCTCACGGTCACCGTGTGCGCCGCCTCGACGGCGTCGGCGGTGGTCAGGTAGTTGTCCTCGCCGGTGTTGATGATGATCCCGGCGCGGGCGTGGATCTGGCGGCTGAACCGCTGGTCCACGAAGGTGCGCACCGGGTTGATGTCGCGGAAGAGGATCCCGTACATCGAGTCGTTGAGCATCATGTCCAGGCGTTCCAGCCCGGCCAGAGCGGCGATCTCGGGCATGCACAGTCCGGAGGCGTAGTTGGTCAGCCGCACGTAGCGGCCCAGCTCGCGGCCGACCTCGTCGAGCGCCGCCCGCATCAGCCGGAAGTTCTCCTGGGTGGCGTAGGTGCCGGCGTACCCCTCGCGGGTGGCCCCCTCGGGCACGTAGTCGAGCAGGCTCTGCCCGGTGGACCGGATCACGGCGATCACGTCGGCCCCGGCCCGGGCGGCGGCCTGGGCCTGGGGGATGTCCTCGTGGATGTCACCGGTGGCCACGATCAGGTAGATCCAGGGCCGGCGCGGGGCGTCTCCCAGACGGGCGATCAGCCGTTCGCGCTGACGGCGGGCCGTGTCGATCCGCCGGATGCCCCCGGAGACGGCGGCCCGGGCCGCACGCGCGGCACGGGTGCCGTCCCGTCCCTGCGGGATGCGGAAGGAGACCGACCCGGCGGAGGCCTTCTGGGCCAGGGTGAGCAGGTCCTCGGCCTCGCCCCGGGCGAGTGCGTCCCAGACCGGCAGTGCCACCCCGTGGCCGATCCCGGCCTGCTCGCGCACGGCGTCCACCAGGTGGTTCACCCAGGGCACACGCTCGGGGTCGGCCCCGGCCAGCCCGGCCAGGCGCAGGGTCGCCCGTTCCACCGACACGGTCGTGTGCGTGGTGGCGATCCGGACGACGGGTGCTCCCGCGCGCCTGGCCAGCGAGCGGGCCCGTCGCACGGTGGACCGGTCTAGCGTGATCGGCGAACGCATGGTCCTGGGCGGGAGTGGACTTCTGCTCATCGCCTCAGTCTACGGAAATACTCCTGTCACAGACAGTATTGACCGCAAGAAGTGGTGCGCGTGGGCAGGACCCCCGTCAGTCTGCCTGTCCGCCCGGCTCGGGCTCAGGAGGGCTTCGCGATCGTCGTCCCGGTCGGCGCGGTCGGAGTCCGGGGTGAGGCGATCCCCTAGGGTGGGGCGCCGTGGGAGCCGTGGGATACGCGCTGGCCCGGTGGTTGGTCGGTCTGGTGTTCCGGGTGTTCTGGCGGCCACGGATCACCGGGGTCGACCACATCCCGGCCGAGGGTCCGGTGATCATCGCCAGCAACCACCTCAGCTTCATCGACAGCGTGGTGATCCCGCTCGCGGTCCCCCGCCGGGTCCGGTTCCTGGCCAAGGCCGACTACTTCGAGGGCACGGGGCTGTGGGGTCGGGCGGTGGCCCTGTTCTTCCGGTCCGTGGACGCGGTTCCGGTCAACCGGGAGAGCCAGCGCGACGCGATGGCCTCGCTGCGGCTTGCGATGGAGGTGCTCCGGTCCGGCAGCGCCTTCGGCATCTACCCGGAGGGGACACGATCACGTGACGGCCGGCTCTACCAGGGGCGGACCGGGGTCGGCTGGCTGGCCATGGCCTCCGGCGCCCCCGTGGTCCCGGTGGCCCTGATCGGCACGGATCGCGTGCAGCCGGTCGGCGCCCGGCTGCCCAGGCCGCACCCGGTGCACGTGCACTTCGGCGAGCCGGTCGACCCGGCACCGTGGATCGC
>JBAPWU010000396.1:0-9692 GCA_049283855.1 Kineosporiaceae bacterium | reverse complement strand
GGCGACGTCCGATCAACCGGATCATCGGCTGGGCCTGCTGGTGAACCAGTTGCTGGTGGCCGGGGTGGCACCCGGGTGGGTCGCCCGGTCACGGGCCGGATAGGGGGTACCCCCGAAGGGTTGGCATCGCCGGTGCAGTGCGTTCGCATCCTGAGACGGGGTGTCCAGCGAGGTGACCTTGACGTACGATCAGCCCAGGTCATGAGCGTCAGCGTCAAGCCCCGGCTCGCTGGCCGGCAACCCTCCAACCGCGGTGGGGTGCCCCGGGTGATGACCTGGCCGGCCGTCGAGGTGGCGGAGGCAAGCGCGGGCCCCTTGCGGGCCCCATGGCTCGAGGAGAGAACTCATGAGTGACGGTTGGTCCTTCGAAACGCGTCAGATCCACGCCGGCCAGGCCCCGGACCCGACCACAGGGGCCCGGGCCCTGCCGATCTACCAGACCACGTCGTACGTGTTCCGCGACACCGAGCACGCCGCGAGCCTGTTCGGGCTCAAGGAGTTCGGCAACATCTACACCCGGCTGATGAACCCGACCACCGATGTGGTGGAGAAGCGGCTTGCCAGCCTCGAGGGCGGAGTGGGGGCCCTGTTCGTGGCCAGCGGGCAGGCCGCCGAGACGCTCGCGCTGCTGAACCTCGCCGAGGCCGGTGACCACATCGTGGCCAGCCCCAGCCTGTACGGCGGCACGTACAACCTGTTCCACTACACCTTCCCCAAGATCGGTATCGAGGTCACCTTCGTCGACGACCCGGACGATCTGGACTCCTGGCGGCGCGCCGTCCGGCCGAACACGAAGGCCTTCTTCGGGGAGACCATCTCCAACCCCAAGCAGGACGTGCTCGACATCGAGGGTGTGGCCGCGGTCGCGCACGAGGTGGGGGTGCCGCTGGTGGTCGACAACACCGTGGCCACCCCCTACCTGATCCGGCCCCTGGAGTGGGGTGCCGACATTGTCGTGCACTCGACCACGAAGTACCTCGGCGGCCACGGGACGGCGCTCGGCGGGGCGATCATCGACGGTGGTCGGTTCGACTTCGCCCAGGACCCGCAGCGGTTCCCGAACTACAACGAGCCGGACCCGAGCTACCACGGTCTGGTCTACGCCCGTGACCTCGGCGTGGGAAGCGCCCTCGGTGCCAACCTGGCGTTCATCCTCAAGGCCCGGGTCCAGCTGCTGCGCGACCTCGGTCCGGCGGCCTCGCCGTTCAACGCCTTCCTGCTCGCCCAGGGCCTGGAGACCCTGAGCCTGCGGATCGAGCGGCACGTGCAGAACGCGACCGCGGTCGCCCGGTGGCTGGAGCAGCGCGACGAGGTCGACTCGGTCGCCTACGCCGGGCTGGAGTCCAGCCCCTGGTACGAGCGGGCCCGCAAGTACGCCCCGCTGGGTGCGGGCGCGGTGCTGGCCTTCGAGATCAAGGGCGGGGTGGAGGCGGGCAAGCGGTTCGTCGACGCCCTCGAGCTGCACAGCCACGTGGCCAACATCGGTGACGTGCGAAGCCTGGTCATCCACCCGGCCTCGACCACGCACAGCCAGCTGTCCGCACCCGAGCAGCTGGCCAGCGGGGTCACCCCCGGGCTGGTCCGGCTCGCGGTGGGGATCGAGCACCTCGACGACATCCTGGCCGACCTCGAGACGGGGTTCCGGGCCGCCAAGCTCGCGTGAGTGCCCTCCCGGCCGGTGAGATCGCTCGCCGGCCGGGAGGGTCAGCCGAACAGGCTGCGCACGGCGCTGCGCAACTCGGGCCAGGCCGCCGCCAGCGCGGGATGCAGGCTCATCGAGGCCACCTCGTCGAGGTCCACCCAGCGCAGGTCGACGCTCTCGGCCGTCGACACCCGGACCTGAAGGCCCGGGCCGGCCACGGCCAGGACATAGGTGTAGCTCCAGTCGACGTGATCCACCCCCAGGTGCTCGGCGAGCACGGTCAGCCGCTGGGCACTCGTGCCGGCCTCCTCCGCCGCCTCCCGCAGCGCCGCGGCGACGGCGTCCTCATGGCTGTCCCGGGCTCCGCCGGGCAAGCCCCAGGTACCGCCCTGGTGGACCCATTCCGCCCGCAGCTGCAGCAGCAGGCGCTGGGTCCCTGCGTCGACGGAGCTGCCGTCCAGCAGCACGAGCCCGGCCG
This sequence comes from Kineosporiaceae bacterium, assembly GCA_049283855.1. GTDB lineage: Bacteria > Actinomycetota > Actinomycetes > Actinomycetales > Kineosporiaceae > JADJPO01. The sequence goes on along the minus strand of JBAPWU010000396.1, from coordinate 7,572 downwards.
CCCCGTGCAGCCCCCAGTGCCGCTCCCCGCACCGGCAGGTCACCCATCCGTTGCCGTCCTGCTCCGCCACATGTCCCACGGTAGGTGTCGGTCCCGGGCCGTCGGGAGTAGGTTGCCCGCTACGGGTGACGTGGCGTCGTCCGGCGTCGAGGAGCGTGAGACATGGCTGTCGTCGTTGGATATGTGCCCACCGCTGAGGGGCGAGCCGCGCTGCGGCACGCCGCCAAGGAGTGCCGGCTGCGCAACACCACACTGGTGGTGATCAACTCCAACCGCGGGGGACGTGAGCTGAACGGGAGCGAGGCGGCCCGGTACGAGGAGGAGTTGGCGAGCGTGCGCGCCGAGCTCGACGCCGTCGGGATCAGCAACGAGGTGCGTCAACTGGTGCGCGGCCAGGAGCCCGCCGAGGACCTGATCGCCGTGGCCGAGGAGGTTAAGGCCGACTTCATCGTGATCGGCCTGCGCCGCCGCTCACCGGTCGGCAAGCTGATCCTCGGCTCGAACGCCCAGCGCATCCTGCTCGACGCGCCCTGTCCGGTGATGGCGGTCAAGGCCGACGAGGAATGAGCCGGAGCCGCCTGGTCCTGGCCCAGGACCCGGACGCCGACGAGCTGCTCGGGCGCGATCCGTTCGCCCTCCTGGTGGGCATGCTGCTGGACCAGCAGTTCCCGATGGAGCGGGCCTTCGCCGGCCCGGCGCTGATCGCCCAGCGGCTCGGCGTCGACCGTCTCGATCCGGCCCGGATCGCCGCGGAGCCGCCCGAGACGTTCGCCGCGGTGATGGCCGGACCACCCGCCGTCCACCGGTACCCGCAGAGCATGGCCGAGCGGGTGCAGGCCCTGGCCGCGCTGGTGGTCGACCGGTACGACGGTGACGCCTCGGCCCTGTGGCGCGAGGCGACCACCGGGGCGGACCTGCTCGCCAGACTGCTGGCCCTGCCGGGGTTCGGAGCGCAGAAGGCCAAGATCTTCCTCGCTCTGCTCGGCAAGCAGCTGGAGGTGACGCCCCAGGGGTGGCAGGAGGCTGCGGGGGACTATGCGAGCCCCGGGTTCCGCTCGGTGGCCGACGTGGTCGACGCCGAGTCGCTGCAGAAGGTGCGCGAGCACAAGAAGGCCGTGAAGGCGCAGGCCGGGCCCAAACAGTGAACCCGGCCAGGGTGAAAGCGCTCGACGGAGCGACCGAGCGCGTCGCCGGTCTCGACGTGCTGGAGGGGCGTAGCACGTGCCACAATGACGAGTTGACCCGGTCGGGCATGTCGACGCGCGCCCCGGCGTTATCACTCTCGTCCCACCATCACGACGAAAGGTTGTCCGTGTCGTCGGTCTCGGCATCTCGGCCCGTTCCCACTGACTCCGCTCACCAGGTGAACCCTGAACCCGGCGGCGAACTCGGTGACAGGGTGCTGGCGGCCACCACGGCCAAGGCCGGCGTGAAGGCCACCGCAGCGGTCAAGGCCGCGCCCGCCGCCAAGAAGGCCCCCGCCCGGGGCCCCGCCAAGAAGGCCGTGCCGGCCACGAAGGCCGCCGGTGCGAACGGCGTCTCCACCGCCGAGGGCGAGCCGGGCGAGGACGTGGTCGACCCGGTCGAGCTGGAGGTCCCCGACGGCGAGGTGGTGGCGGTCGAGGCGGTCGTGGTCGTCGAGGAGGAGGACGCGTTCGTCCTGTCCGATGACGACGACGACGCTCCGGCCCAGCAGGTGGCCACCGCCGGGGCAACCGCCGACCCGGTGAAGGACTACCTCAAGCAGATCGGCAAGGTCGCCCTGCTCAACGCCGAGCAGGAGGTCGAACTCGCCAAGCGGATCGAGGCCGGGCTCTTCGCGGAGGAGAAGCTCAACGCCGGGGTCAAGCTCGAGCTGAAGCTGCGCCGGGAACTGCTCTGGATCGCCGAGGACGGCCGCAGGGCCAAGAACCACCTGCTCGAGGCGAACCTGCGCCTCGTGGTCTCCCTGGCCAAGCGCTACACCGGCCGCGGAATGCTCTTCCTGGACCTGATCCAGGAGGGCAACCTGGGCCTGATCCGCGCGGTGGAGAAGTTCGACTACACCAAGGGATACAAGTTCTCCACCTACGCCACCTGGTGGATCCGGCAGGCGATCACCCGGGCGATGGCCGACCAGGCCCGCACCATCCGGATCCCGGTGCACATGGTCGAAGTGATCAACAAGCTGGCCCGGGTGCAGCGCCAGATGCTGCAGGACCTGGGCCGCGAGCCCACCCCGGAGGAACTGGCCAAGGAACTGGACATGACGCCCGAGAAGGTGGTCGAGGTCCAGAAGTACGGGCGCGAGCCGATCTCCCTGCACACCCCGCTCGGTGAGGACGGCGACAGCGAGTTCGGCGATCTGATCGAGGACTCCGAGGCCGTCGTACCGGCCGACGCGGTGTCCTTCACCCTGTTGCAGGAGCAGCTGCACTCGGTGCTGGACACGCTGTCCGAGCGCGAGGCCGGCGTGGTCTCGATGCGGTTCGGACTGACCGACGGCCAGCCGAAGACCCTGGACGAGATCGGCAAGGTCTACGGGGTGACCCGGGAGCGGATCCGCCAGATCGAGTCCAAGACCATGTCGAAGCTGCGTCACCCCAGCCGCTCGCAGGTCCTGCGAGACTACCTCGACTGACCCGACAGGGGCCGTCTGAGCGGTCCCTGCGGGGAGGCCGGGTCAGCGGTCAGGTCAGGACGAGGCCGACCACCCAGGTGGCGGCGATGAGCAGTCCGGAGAGCAGCTCGATCAGCATGCTCGCGCCGACGGCCCTGAGCGCGGCCACCGTGGACGGCCAGGCCTGGGCGTGGTCGGCCAGCCGGACCCGCTCGGCCAGGTAGACCCCGGCCACGAAGCCGACGAACAGCCCGAGCACCGGGATCACGAAGAAGCCGACGATCCCGAGCAGCGTGCCCAGGCCCAGGCTCGACCAGGGCACACCGGCCTCGCGCAGGGTGCGGCCGGGCAGAACGTACTTCACCACGCTCCCGGCCCCCAGGAGGGCCGTGGCCACCCCGAGCACGATCCAGGCCGAGGTCGACCCCTGGGCGATCGCCCAGACCAGCACCCCAGCCCAGGTCAGCAGGAGTCCGGGCAGCACAGGAACGACGATCCCGACCAGGCCGGCCATGACCAGGAGCCCGGCCAGCAGCGTGATCATCACGCGGTGAGCCTATGACACCCGGGCAGCGTCAGCGCTCGTCGTCGGGGGCGATGTGCGGGGTCGCGGTCAGCACCTGGGAGTGGTCCTGGAACTCGACGGCGCGCAGCTTGAGCGCGTTCTCGTGGGTTCGACCGTGGTGGGCGCAGAAGAGCAGGTCTGCACCGCCCGGCAGGACGACCCGGATGTAGGCGCGTGCGCCGCACCGGTCACAGCGGTCCGCCGCGGTCAGCGGGACGGGAGCAAGTGTGGTGTGCACTGCGCGCCTCCTTCGGCGGCTACCGGTCGGACTGGGGGTCTGTCTGGGTGCTCGAGGAACCAGTCGGTCATGATGCTTCGAACAACAGTGAACCAGGCCCGGCAGTTCCCCAAAGCCCCGGCGGGTCGCGTTCGCTGTCCGCGAAGCCCGGGTAGCCTCCTTTGTGTGGCAGTCCAGCCGATCAGCACGCGCCCGGGCTCGCGCCGACCGGCGGCGCCGTCCGAGTACACCGCGCGTCACCTCTCCGTGCTCGAGGGGCTGGACGCCGTCCGCAAACGCCCCGGTATGTACATCGGATCGACCGATGCCCGGGGGCTGATGCACTGCCTCTGGGAGATCATCGACAACGCCGTCGACGAGGCCCTGGGGGAGCACTGCCGGCGGATCGAGGTGACCCTGCACAGCGACGGCTCGGTCGAGGTCCGCGACGACGGGCGCGGCATCCCGGTCGACATCGAGCCCAAGACCGGCCTGTCCGGGGTCGAGGTGGTTCTCACCAAGCTGCATGCCGGCGGCAAGTTCGGCGGCGGCTCCTACGCGGCGTCCGGCGGTCTGCACGGGGTGGGGGCGAGCGTGGTCAACGCGTTGTCCTCCCGGCTGGACGTCGAGGTGGATCGCGGGGGCAAGACCTACGCGATGAGCTTCCGTCGCGGGGAGCCGGGGGTGTTCGCCGACGACCGCGGGGAGCCCTCGCCCGACGCCGCCTTCGTGCCCTACCTGGACCGCAGCGAACTGCGCGTGGTGCGCGCGGCCAGGCGTGGGGTGACCGGCACCCGGGTGCGCTACTGGGCCGACCGGCAGATCTTCCTCGCCGACGCGGCGTTCGCCTACGACGAGCTGGTCACCCGAGCCCGCCAGACCAGCTACCTGGTGCCGGGCCTGACGATCGCGCTGCGCGACGAGCGCCGCCTGCCCGGCACGCCGGGGGAGCACGGCCCGCACTCCGAGACCTTCGTGCACGACGGCGGGATCGCCGAGTTCGCCGACTTCCTGGCCACCGACGAGAAGGTGACCGACGTCTGGCGGCTGCGCGGTGCCGGATCGTTCACCGAGACGGTCCCGGTGCTCGACGATCGCGGGCACATGAGCCCGACCGAGGTCGAGCGGGAGTGCCACGTCGATGTGGCGCTGCGCTGGGGAACCGGCTACGACACCGAGGTCCGCTCCTTCGTCAACATCATCGCCACGCCCAAGGGCGGCACCCACACCGCCGGCTTCGAACAGGCGATGCTCAAGACCTTCCGGCAGGTGGTCTCCGACAACGCCCGGCGCCTGAAGTTCAGCGCCAAGGACGATCGGCTCGACAAGGACGACGTGCTCGAGGGGCTCACCGCGGTGGTCACCGTGCGCCTGGCCGAGCCGCAGTTCGAGGGGCAGACCAAGGAGGTGCTCGGTACGAACGCCGTCCGCCGGGTCGTCGCCGAGGTGGTCGAGCGCGAGCTGACCGCGCTGTTGACCTCGACCAGGCGGGTCGAGAAGGCGCAGGCGTCGCTGCTGCTCGACAAGGTGGTCGGGGCGATGCGTACCCGGGTCGCCGCGCGCCAGCACAAGGAGACCCAGCGCCGCAAGAACGCCCTGGAGACCTCCTCGCTGCCGGCCAAGCTGGTCGACTGCCGCAGCGACGACGTGGATCGCAGCGAGCTGTTCATCGTCGAGGGTGACTCGGCGCTGGGCACGGCACGGCGCGCGCGCAACTCCGAGTTCCAGGCGTTGCTGCCGATCCGGGGCAAGATCCTCAACGTGCAGAAGGCGTCCGTCGCCGACATGCTCAAGAACACCGAGTGCGCCGCCATCCTGCAGGTGGTCGGCGCCGGGTCGGGGCGCACGTTCGATCTCGAGGCGACCCGCTATGGAAAGATCATTCTGATGTCCGACGCCGATGTGGACGGCGCGCACATCCGCACCCTGCTGCTGACCCTGTTCTTCCGGTACATGCGCCCGCTGGTCGAGGCGGGCCGGGTCTATGCCGCCGTGCCGCCGCTGCACCGGGTGGAGATCGTCAACCCCGGGGCGAAGAAGAACGAGTACGTCTACACCTACTCCGACCCCGAGCTGCACCGCACCCTGGCCGCGCTGGACAAGAAGGGCCGCACGTACAAGACCCCTCCGCAGCGCTACAAGGGTCTGGGCGAGATGGACGCCGACCAGCTGGCCGAGACCACCATGGACCCACGCCACCGCACCCTGCGCCGGGTCAGGACGGCCGATCTGGACGCCGCGGCGCGGGTGTTCGAGCTCCTGATGGGCAACGACGTGGCGCCGCGCAAGGACTTCATCGTCGCCGGCGCCGAAGGCATGGACCGCGCCCGCATCGACGCCTGAGCCCCTGGAACGGGTGGACGGGACGGGGCGCTCAGCCGTCGCTCTCTGGCGGAATGGACAGGCATGCCTCGGCGGCGAGCCAGAACACCTTCTCGCGCACCGAGGCCTGCCGTTGCCAGTGCCGTGAGTCCCAGACCTCGCTGCTCAGGTCGTCACCGCCGTAGAGCAGGTACCCGAGCGGGACGCCGCGGAAGGCCGCGACGGCGAAGAGTGCCGCCGCCTCCATCTCGACCACCAGCGCCCCCTCGGCACGGCGTCGGGCGATCCGCTGCGGCGTCTCCCGGTAGTAGGCGTCCGTCGTCCAGGTCATGCCGGTGACGTAGGGGACGCCGTCGCGCCGCAGGGCCTCCTCGACGGCGCGCACCGCGGCGTCCGCCGGGGCGATCGATCGCGACGGCGGCGCGTAGTGGTAGGAGGTGCCCTCGTCCCGCAGCGCCGCGGCAGGGACCATGAGATGGCCCAGGGTGAGGTCGGCCGACAGTACCCCGGCGCCGCCGCACACCACGAATCGCTTGCAGCCGTAAGCGATCAGCTCCTCCAGCACCCCCGCGGCGAGGGGGGCGCCGACTCCCGGGTGGGTGAACGCGAGCCGCCGCCCGTCGACGTCGATCTCGTACAGCGGCCAACGGCCCGCCTCGCTGGTGACATGGGCGGGCGTCCGCGCTTCGTGCTCGCGCGCCACCGTGTCGATCACCTCGCGGAAGAAGCACAGGACGGCGCACTCCGGCACGTCCCGCGGCCGGATCACCCGAGAGGGCTCGATGAACGCTTCGCGTGACGGGTCGAACTCGAGGATCGGGGCGGGCAGGGAGTCCATGCGTCGATGATCGCGGGTGGTGGCGCCGTCCGCCTCCATCGTCGACCCGGAGCAGCAGCAGCGGTGCCAGGAGTCACCTGGCACCGCCGTCACCGGGCGTGGCCGTGGCGTCCGGACTGTGCGGCACGACGCTCATCCCCGACGGGCATGGCGTGACGTCGCACCCGCCGGACGGGCACGGTGTGACGTTGTGCTCATCCGGGGAGGGGGCCGGCGATCGCGGAGACGGGTTGGGGGAGTGGGGTTCCGGAGCCGTCGCGGCGCGGGTCGGGGGGCGGCAGGGGCACGGCGACACCGTTGGCCGCCGCCGCCAGCGCCGGCGACGGACCGGCCCAGGCCAGCAGCAGCGTGTCCTCACCCTTGAGGAAGCGGTGACAGCGCACCCCGCCGGTGGCGCGGCCCTTGGCCGGATACTCCGCGAACGGGGTCAGCTTGGCCGCTCCCGCCTGGGTACCCGGCAGCGCGTAGGAGGCACCGGCCACGGTCACCACCACGCTGGCCCACTCGCCGTCGCCCAGGGTCAGGTCGACCGCGCCGAAGAAGATCACCCGGGCGCCCGGCGACAGCGCGATGCCGGCCATGCCCCCGGCCGAGCGCCCCTGCGGGCGCACCTTCTCGGCGTCGAAGCGGAGCAACTGCGCGTCGCTGGTGACGAACACCAGGTCGCAGCGCGTCGAGGGCAGCTCGACGGCGCCGATCACCATGTCTCCCGGGCGCAGAGACACCACCTCCCACGAGTCCTTGTTCGAGGGGTAGTCGGTGCTCACCCGCTTCACCACGCCACCGGCGGTGCCCAGGGCGAGGCCGGGGGAGTCCTCGCCCAGCGAGGCCAGGGTGAGCACCCGCTCGCCCTTGGCCAGGGTCAGGAACTCCTCCACCCGGGCCCCGCCGGACAGGGACGGCGCCGTCGAGACCGGCGGGAGCGTGGGCATGTCGACCACGCCCAGGCGGATCATGCGGCCGTGGTCGGTCACCGCGGCGACCTCGCCGCGGGCGGTGGAGCGCACCCGGGCGATGACGGCGTCGTGGGC
>JBAPWU010000395.1:0-2109 GCA_049283855.1 Kineosporiaceae bacterium | reverse complement strand
GGTACAACCTGCCCCCCGCGGCAGATGCACTGCCCTACCCCGCCCCGGGCAGCGAGCGCAGCCCGCTGATCCTGATCGGCGCCGGCGTCGGGCTCGGCCTGGTGCTGCTCGTGCTGGGGGTGCTCGGCCTGCGGCTGCTCGGCGGCCGCGACCACGCGGGGACCGCGACCGCGGCGACCGCGACCCCGAGCACCGTCTCGGCCGGCATCATCTCGGCCACCGCGTCGAGCACCCAGGACCCCGAGGGCGGCATCACCTACAGCGCCGAGAACACCCTGGACGGCCGGCCGGAGACGGCCTGGAACAGCGACGGCCGGGCCGACGGCAAGGGACCGGGCATGGTACTGACCTACCGGTTCGCCGACCCGGTCGACCTGACCACGGTGACCGTCCTCAACGGCTATCAGAAGACCACCCAGAGCGCCGGCAAGCCTGGTGTCGACCTGTTCACCCAGAACGGACGGGTGCGCACTGTGAGGGTGACCACCGACGCCGGCAGCTGGACCTGGGACCTGGCCGACGTCAAGGCGCCGCAGACCCTGACCAAGGCCTTCGGACGCACCTCCAGCGTGCGTCTGGAGGTGGTCTCGGTCTACCCCGGCACCAAGTACCTCGACCTGGCCGTCTCGGAGGTCTCCTTCGGCGCCATCAGCTGACCCGAGCGCGCGGCGCGGATGGACGCCGTCGCGGTGTTCTTTCGGCCGCGGTCAGTCGTGCGGGTCGACGTCGGGCAGCGTCAGGGCGACGATGACGACCGGGAGGCCGAGAGCCAGTCCGACCAGCAGCAGGCCGCAGACCTCGGCCCCGGCGGCGCTCAGCCCGTACGCCCCGCCGACGACCAGCAAGACGGCGCCGATGAGAACGCAGGTCGCCCCGAGGAACTGGTACGCCACGACGAAGCACTCACCGCGCAGCCGCACCAGCATCTCGTCCAGCGCCGCGTCCGGGGCATCGGCCACCAGGCGGGTGGCCTTGCGCAGCAGCATCAGCAGCACCACAACGGCCAGGAGTCCGGCAGCGGTCACGGCCGTGCCGGCACCGCCGGGGACGAGCCCGCCGAGCGCCGTGACGCCGACCGCCGCCAGGTAGCCGATGCCGAGTGCCGTGCGGCGCCCACGCGGCCACAGCGGCCCGCGGGTCTGCCGCCGCAGCCGCTCGATCACGTCCTGGCGGGTGCTGGGCGAGCGGGTCATGAGGTCCTCCGGGTGAGCTGGTCGCCGGTCAGCGGCGGGAAGGGTTCGAGCGAGAAGAGCGCCTCCACGGGGACTCCGAACACCCGGGCCAGGCGTAGCGCCACCGCGAGGCTCGGGGCGTACTCCTCCCGCTCGATGTAGCCGACGGTCTGGTAGTGGATCCCGATCGCGTCGGCGAGTTGCTGCCGGGTCCAACCGCGCTCCGCACGCAGCATGGTGATCCTGCTGTGCACACGCTCTTCGTCCCTCGACGGCCGCGGAGTCATCGCCTGAGGTGACACACCGACGAATAACCTCTTCCGCTCATAGCATTAATACTATGAACAGAGGTGCTGACCGTCAACCTCTCGACGCCCGCCCCTCGTTCGGCGCCATCAGCTGACCCGAGCGCGCGAGGCGGATCCACCGGGTGAGGAGTCGCGCACCACCAGGACCAGGCCGGCGAGCACCAGCAGGGCCCCCGGCAGCACCGCCGCCGGCGGCACCTGGCCGAGCCAGGCCCAGGCCACCAGCGCCGCACCGGGCACCTCGAGCAGGATCGCCAGAGACAGCGGTGTCGCCCCGACCGTGGGCAGCGCCTGGTTGAAGCAGGTGTGCCCGAGCAGCTGCGCCGCCACCGTCAGCGCCGCCAGACCCGCCCAGGCGGTGGGTGGGTACCCGTGCAGCGGCACCCCCGCGACGGCACAGACGGCCCCCAGCAGCACCGCGCACGTCGCGTAGGCGAGCATCGTGTAGACCGGGGTGGACGCCGTCCGCCGCACCCGCTCGCCGACCACGGTGTAGGCGGCGCCGGCCATCCCGCCGCCGAGGGCGAGCAGGTCCCCGAGCAGGGCGCGGGTCGAGCCCGTGGCGTCGACGCCGGTGACGACCAGGACGCCGGCCATCGCCACCGCCACCCCGGCCAGCACCCCGCGCC
>JBAPWU010000394.1:0-1622 GCA_049283855.1 Kineosporiaceae bacterium | reverse complement strand
CGCCGCGGCCGCCTCGGGTGGCGCGGGCGATCTGGAGGAGGTGCTCGGCGGTGTGGCCTGACCGGCTCCGCCCGCAGCGGATGCGCCGGGTGGTCGTGGTGGCCCCCGAGCCCGCCCTGGCCGAGGCGCTGCTCCGGGTGGGGACGGCCGGCGTGGTGGAGCTGGACCTGCCCTCGGGCGATCAGGGCCCGGCCGCCGACCTGGAGTCCGTCTCGGCCGCGGCGGTGCGGCGTGACGGCCTCGCCGCCCTGGCCGGGTGGACCCCGGACGTCGAGCTCGCCGGTCTCGGTGCCCGCCTCGCAGAGGTGGGCGCGGCGGCGGTTCCGGTGCGGGCGCCGTCCGGGATCCAGCCGCCCACCCGTCTGCCCGGCCGGGCGGCCGGACGCACCTTCGACCTGCTGGTGGAGACGTACACCACCGTGCCCTACCGCGACGTCGACCCCACGCTCGCGGCCGGGCTGGCCTACGTCGCCATGTTCGGGATGATGTTCGGCGACCTCGGCCACGGCGCCGTGCTGCTGCTCGGTGCCCTGCTGCTGCGCTCCGGGCGCCTGCCGGGGCGTCTCGGCCGCTCGCCCGGGCTGCGCCGCTCGTGGCCGTTCCTGGCCGGCGGGGGGCTGGCGAGCATGGTGTTCGGGGCCCTCTACGGCGAGTTCTTCGGACCGACCGGGATCGTCCCGGTCCTCTGGCTGGAGCCGCTCGCGGACCCCGTCCCGATGCTGTTGACCGCGGTCGGGGTGGGGGCCGTCCTGATCGCCGGGGCCTATGCGCTGGGCACCGTCAACCGGGTCCGGGAGGGAGGCTGGGGCTACGCCCTGTACGCCCGGACCGGTGTCGCCGGGTCGATGCTCTTCCTCGCCCTCGGGCTGACCGTCGCCGGGGTCGCCCTCGACGTGCGCTGGCTGGTCGCCGCCAGCGTGGTCGTTGCCGCAGCCGGTCTGGCGCTGGCCTTCGTGGGCCTGCTGGTGGAGTCCGGCGGCGGCGCCGCCGGCGTGATCCAGTCGGTGGTGGAGCTCGTCGACCTGGTCATCCGGCTCGGGTCCAACATCGTCTCCTTCGCCCGGCTGGCCGCGTTCGGGCTCACCCACGCGGCGCTCGGAGCGGTGGTCTGGCAGGGGACCACCGCGCTGTGGGGCCCCGGGATGGGCGCCGTCGCGGGAGCCGTCGTCTTCGTCGTCGGGAACACCGTGACCTTCGCCCTGGAGGCTCTCGTCGCCGGCATCCAGGCCCTGCGCCTGGAGTACTACGAGCTCTTCTCCCGTGTCTTCGCCGAGGAGGGCCGTCCGTTCCGGCCGTGGCGGTTACCGGACCCCATGGGCCCGGCCGACCGTGAGCGGCCCACCACAAGCGAGGTGATCCCGTGAACCCGTGGCTGACCGTGGGGCCGGTCCTGCTGTCCGTGGCCGTGATCGGCGCCGCGATGCTCGTGATCCGCCGGGGCGGGCGGCCAGGGGTGGCCCTCGCCGTGGCAGGCCCGGTCATCCTGCTCGTGGCGGCGCTCGCGGTGCTGGTCGTGGTGCTCACCGACGCACCCGCCGCGGCCTCCGTGGCGGCCTCCGGGGGGGTGCCGGCGGCGGAGCCGGTCGCGCAGACGGCGGCCAACGGCTCGGCCCTGATCGGCG
>JBAPWU010000393.1:0-1599 GCA_049283855.1 Kineosporiaceae bacterium | reverse complement strand
GCCTGGCCGCCCGGCTGGAGGCGGCCCGGGTGCCGATCGTGGGCACCTCACCCGAGGCGATCCACCGCGCCGAGGAGCGCGGGGCCTTCGGCCGGCTGCTGGCCCGGGCAGGCCTGCGTGCCCCCGAGCACGGCATGGCGAGCAGCTTCGTCGAGGCCAAGGCGGTGGCCGACCAGGTGGGCTACCCGGTGCTGGTGCGGCCCTCGTACGTGCTCGGCGGGCGCGGCATGGAGATCGTCTTCGATGAGGAGATGCTGGCCGACTACATCGAGCGGGCCACCCAGGTCAGCCCCGAGCACCCCGTGCTGGTCGACCGGTTCCTCGGCGATGCGATCGAGATCGACGTCGATGCCCTCTTCGACGGCGAGGAGCTCTACCTCGGCGCGATCATGGAGCACATCGAGGAGGCCGGGATCCACTCCGGGGACTCGGCCTGTGTGCTGCCCCCGGCCACCCTCGGCTTCGCCGAGATGGACCGGGTGCGCACCGCCACCGAGGCGATCGCCCGCGGGGTCGGGGTGCTCGGCCTGTTGAACGTGCAGTTCGCCCTCGCCGGCGGCGTGCTCTACGTGCTCGAGGCCAACCCGCGGGCCAGCCGCACCGCGCCGTTCGTCTCCAAGGCCACCGGGGTCGCCCTGGCCAAGGCCGCGGCCCGGATCATGCTCGGCGCCACCGTGGCGGGGCTGCGCGCCGAGGGGATGCTGCCCGCCTACGGCGACGGAGGCACCCTGCCGGACGGCGCACCGGTGTCGGTGAAGGAGGCGGTGCTGCCGTTCAAGCGGTTCCGCACCACCGAGGGCAAGGTGGTCGACACCCTGCTCGGCCCCGAGATGCGCTCCACCGGTGAGGTGATGGGCATCGCCCCCGACTTCCCGCGGGCCTTCGCCAAGTCCCAGCGCGCCGCCTACGGGGGGATCCCGACCACCGGCACCGTGTTCGTCTCCGTCGCCGACCAGGACAAGCGCGCGATCATCTTCCCGATCAAGCGCCTGGTCGATCTCGGGTTCCGGATCGTGGCCACCGACGGCACGGCGAACGTGTTGCGCCGCAACGGAATCCCCGCCGAGGTGGTGCGCAAGCACAGTTCCGGGCGGGGCCCCGACGGTGAACGCACCGTGGTCGACCTGATCAACGACGGTGAGATCGACATGGTGGTGAACACCCCCAGCGGGCCCGCCGCCCGGCACGACGGCTACGAGATCCGCTCGGCGACCACCTCGGTCGACCGGCCGATCATCACCACCGTGCAGCAGCTGGCCGCCGCGGTGCAGGCGATCGAGACCGGCCTGGACGGCGCCGTGCACATCGCCTCGCTGCAGGAGCACGCCCAGTGGCTCGCCGAGGGCCGGGCGGCCCAGAGGGCGGCGCGACGCGGTGGGGTCGCCGGATGACCCCCGTGCAGCAGCGGGTCACCGTGCGCAGCTCCGGCGTGGAGGGCGCCTATCACCGGTTGGTGCTCGAGGCGCCCCTCGTGGCCGAACGGGCCCGCCCCGGTCAGTTCCTCGCGCTCGCGGTCGGCGAGGAGCCGACCGCGATGCTGCTGCGGCGCTGCTTCTCGATCGCTGCGGCCCGGGCGGGCGGCGTGGAGCTGCTGGTCGC
>JBAPWU010000392.1:0-5148 GCA_049283855.1 Kineosporiaceae bacterium | reverse complement strand
GTGCAGGGGCGCAGGGGCAGAGACCGGCGGCGCCGGGGAGGGAACCGGCGAGGCGAACTCGGCGAGGAGACCGCCGACGGGCACCACCGTGCCTGGGGCCGCGCACAGGCGTTCCACCACACCTTCTTCGAAGGACTCGATGTCCATCGCGGCCTTGTCGGTGTCCACGACGGCGACGACGTCGCCGCGATGCACCTGGTCGCCCGGCGCCACCAGCCACTCCAGCAGCGTGCCCTGGGTCATGTCGGCGCCCAGGGAGGGCATGCGGAACTCACCCACCGGAACTCACCAGCTCACGCACCGCCGCGACCACCCGGTCGGTGGACGGGATGGCGGCCAGTTCGAGGTGGCGGGCGTACGGAATGGGCACCTCCGCGCTGCAGACCCGCGCGACCGGGGCGTCGAGCTCGTAGAAGGCGCCCTCGGTGATCCGGGCGCTGATCTCGGCCGAGATGCTCCCGGACCGCCAGCCCTCGTCGACCACGACCACCCGATGCGTCACGGCGACGGCCTCGAGGATCGCCGCCTCGTCGAGCGGTCGGAGGGTGCGCAGGTCGAGCACCATGGCGCTGATCCCGTCACCGGCCAATCGGTCGGCGGCCTCGAGCACCGTCGGCAGCGTTCCCCCGTAGGTGATGATCAGGACGTCGTCCCCCGCCCGCCGGATGGCCGCATGGTCGATGTCGACCGGTCCGGCGTCGTCGGCGAGCTCGCCCGCGACGTTGTACAGGCTGCCGTGTTCGAAGATGAGGACCGGATCCGGGTCCTCGAGCGCCGTCCACAGCATGCCGCGCGCGTCGTCGAGGGTCGACGGCGTCACCACGCGCAGTCCGGGGATGTGCGCGTACCAGCCGTCCAGGCTGTGCGAGTGCTGCGCGGCGAGCTGCCGGCCGGCGCCGGTCGTCATCCGGATGACCAGCGGCACGCCCAGCTGGCCGCCGGACATGTGGCGCAGGGTCGCCGCGTTGTTCATGATCTGGTCCAGCGCGAGCAGGCTGAAGTTGACGGTCATGATCTCGACGACGGGACGCATGCCGCCCATCGCCGCGCCGATCCCGGCCCCCACGAACGCGGACTCGGACAGCGGTGTGTCGCGGACCCGGTCCGGACCGAACTCCTGCAGCAGGCCCAGGCTCACGGCGAAGCACCCGCCGTAGCGTCCGACGTCCTCGCCCATCAGGAAGACCCGGTCGTCACGACGCATCGCGTCACGCAGGGCCTCGCGGATGGCCTCGCGGTAGGTGGTCTTCACGACGTCCTCCTTCCGGCCGCGGAACCGTCGGCGTAGACGAACCGGCCCAGGTCCTCCACCGCTTCGTCATGCCCCGCCTCCGCGAAGGCGACCGCCGCGGCGACCTCTGCGTCGATGTCCGTGGTCAGGGCGGACAGCGTCGGGTCGTCGAGCACGCCGTCGCCGCGGAGCCGGTCGGCCAGGGTGGTGATCGGGTCACGCAGGGTCCACTGCCGTACCTCCTCCTTCTCGCGGTAGCGCTCGGGGTCGTACATGGAGTGGGCACGGAAGCGATAGGTCCGCAGTTCGAGCAGGTGTGGTCCGCTTCCGCCGCGGATGGCCTCGACGGCGCGCTCGGCGGCCGCCCGGACGGCGAGCACGTCCATACCGTCGACGGCCCAGGCGGACATCCCGTACCCGGCGGCCTTGAGGGCGATGTCCGTCTCGGACTCGGACCGGGACAGCGCCGTGCCCATCGCGTACAGGTTGTTCTCACAGCAGAACAGCACCGGCAGCCTCCAGAGCGCGGCCAGGTTCATCGACTCGTGGAACTCGCCCTCGGCCACGGCCCCCTCGCCGAAGAAGCACACGGTCACCGCGTCGCCCCCGCGCATCCGATCGGCCAGGGCGAGGCCGACGGCGAGCGGGAGCCCTCCGGCCACGATCGCGTTGCCCCCGTAGAAGCGATGATCGCCGTCGAAGATGTGCATGGAACCGCCTCGGCCACGGCTGGTCCCCTCGACCTTGCCGAACATCTCGGCCATGATCCTTCCGGGGTCCACCCCGCGCGCCAGGGCGTGCCCGTGCTCCCGGTAGGTCGCCACCACCGCGTCCTGCGGCTGGAGCACGTCGAGCACGCCGACCGCCACGGCCTCCTCCCCGATGTAGACATGCAGGAACCCGCGGATCCTCTCCTGGGTGTACAGCTCGACGCATCGCTCCTCGAAGCGCCGGATCCGCAGCATCCCGCGCAGCAGCCGGAGCGCGTCGTCCTGCTCGACGGCGAGCGGTCGACCGGCATAGGGGTCGTTCGCGTGATCGCGTTCCTGACCCATCGGTGTGCTCACGACGACGCCTCCTCCAGCGTGGACAGGTCCCCCTCGGGCAGGCCGAGCTCGCGCGCCTTCAGCAGGCGGCGCATGATCTTCCCGCTGCGGGTCTTGGGCAGGTCAGCGGCGAAGGCGATCTCACGCGGCGCCACCGCCGACCCCAGCCGGGTCCGCGCGAACCCGATCAGTTCCCGGGCGAGCTCGGGCGAGGCCTCGATGCCCGATCGGAGCGCGACGAAGGCCTTGACCACCTCGCCCGCCACCGGGTCGGGCTTGCCGATCACACCGGCCTCCGCCACACACGGGTGCTCCATCAGCACGTTCTCGACCTCGAACGGACCGATCAGGTGTCCGGCCGACTTGATCACGTCGTCCGCCCGCCCGACGAACCAGAACCAGCCGTCGGCGTCCCGGCGGACCAGGTCTCCGGTGCAGTACCAGCCGGCGACGAAGCAGGCCGCGTAGCGGGCCTCGTCGTGCAGGTAGCCGCGGAACATGCTGGGCCAGCCCGCACGGAGGGCGAGTTCGCCCTCCTGTCCGGGGTCGGTGACGAGCCGTGGCTCGCCGTCCACGACCACCCGTCGGCCGGCGGCGTCACGGGCGATGATCGCCGCCTCGATCCCGGGCATCGGCCGGCCCATGGACCCGGGGTGGATCTCGCAACCGGCGAAGTTGGAGATCATGATCCCGCCGGTCTCGGTCTGCCACCAGTTGTCGTGAGCCGGCAGCCCGAAGGTCTCCCGGGTCCACTCCACGACCTCGGGGTTCAACGGCTCACCGACACTGGCGACGAACCGCAGCGCGGACAGATCGCGCCCGGCCCGGTGCCCGGCCCCGGCACGCATGAGCAGCCGGAGAGCCGTCGGCGCGGTGTACCAGACCGTGACCCGCTGCTCCTCCAGCAGCCGGTACCAGCGGTCGACGTCCAGTTCCTCGGTGTCGACGAGGGTGGTGACCCCGTGCGTCAGCGGCGAGATGATCCCGTACGAGGTGCCGGTCACCCACCCCGGGTCGGCGGTGCACCAGAAGACGTCGCCAGGGTGCAGATCGAGGGCGTACAGACCGCTGGCGTAGTGGGCGACGACCGCCTCGTGGACGTGCACGGCACCCTTGGGCGTCCCCGTGGTGCCGCTCGTGAAGTGCAGCAGGGCCATGTCCTCCGGGTCGGTCGGCGGGATCTCGAACCCGTCGCCGGCCTCGGTCATCAGGCGGGGCAGGGACAGCGTTCCCGGCACCTCCTCGTCGCCGGCATCCACGACGAGCACGTGCTCGAGCATGGGAAGCCGGTCTCGCACCGCCGCGACCTTCCGCCGGTAGAACGCCGAGGTGGTCACCAGGACTCGCCCGCCGCCGATGTCCAGACGCTGACGCACCGGCTCGGGGCCGAACGCGGAGAACAGGGGGCTGAAGACGCTGACGTTCTTCAGGGTGCCCAGGGCCGCGAGGTAGAGCTCCGGTCGCCGCCCGAGCAGGGAGAACACCCGGTCACCGCGGCCGACCCCGAGGCCGCGCAGGACGTTCGCGAAGCGGGACGTGCCGCGGCGCAGGTCCTCGTACGTCAGGTCGTGCACGCTGTGCCGGTCGCTGAACCTGAGCGCGACGTGTCCGGCGAGCGGGCCGAGGGCGTGCCGGTCCACCGCCTCGTGGGCGATGTTCAGCCCACGGCCGCCGGGGAGGCCGTCCAGCCCCTGACGCGCCCGCGCCCAGTCGAACGCCGTCGTGGTCGCCCGGTAGTCGGACAGATTCGGCGCCACCGCGAGGTGGCCGAGGTCCTTGGGGATCGTCGCCCACACCATCGCGGGCCACCAGCTTCCCGGTTCCGGCCCGGGATGCATTGGGCCACCGGCCCGACCGCGGCGTCCCCGGCCAGCCGCTCTGTGCCGGCGGCACGCCACGAGCGGCCCTATCCGCCACGCTAGTCAGGCCGCGGATCACGGCGCGGGGGCGAACGTCCTGCGCGGAGGAGGTTCCGCTCAGGGCTCGACGACGGGGGCGACGACCTCGTTGTGCCGCAGGAACCACGGGGTCCAGGGCGGGTCGAAGCGGGCGAACTGCAGCGGAGCGTCGATCTCCAGACCGGCGTCGCCGACAGCCCTCCGCAGTGCCGCCGCGTGCTCCTCGAAGGACGCACGCGACCACCGCCCGGAGAACCGGCGGGCCGCCGCGAGACGGCTCGGCACGGCCCGGATCGTGACCCGGGCGTCCTCGGGCACGGGCAGCGACTCGAGGGTGGAGCCGGCGGGCATCACGAAGCGGACGACGTACCGGTCGGCGTCGGCGCCCTCCTGCTGGACGACGGGGGCCGTCATCGCGATCTTCTCCGAGCCGAGGCGCTCCTGCACGACCGGGGCCGTCATGGCGACCGTGCTCCGGGAGCGGTTGCGGCCGCCGATGTACCCGGCGAGCGGGCGGAACGCGGTATTGCCGGCGCTCTCGAAGGAGCCGGTGACCTCCACCTCGGCCACCACGTGCTCGGGGTAGCGGCGCAACTCGAAACCCGGGTGCCGGGCCACCACGTCGTACGGCTGATGTTCTGTCATCTGGTCTTCCACAGTAGGCCGCTCGGGTCGATGTCGCACGGCCAGGGCCCGGCCGCGATGATGGCCGGGTGATCCTCGACGAAGGAGCGGACCCGATGGGCGGCACTCCCGCGTTCCCCGCCCAGCGCACGGCCGTGGTGACCGGGGCCGGGTCCCGCCGGGGCATCGGCCGGGCCACCGCCGACCGGTTGGCCCGGGAGGGCTGGTCGGTGGCCGTGCTCGACCTCGACGGCGAGGGCGCCCGCGACGTCGCCGCGGAGCTCGCCGCCCGGCATGGGGTCCGGGCCATCGGCATCGGCACGGACATCGCGGACGAGCGGTCCGTGGG